>JADGRS010000116.1 GCA_017880705.1 Burkholderiales bacterium | reverse complement strand
GGGAATGATCGATGAAGCGCTCGCCGAGGCGCGGCGCACGATGGCGGCGTTGAAGCCGCACCTGGAAGCCGGCACGGCGGTCGTGGGGCTGGAGCCCTCGTGCCTCTTCACGTTTCGCGACGAATACGCGGCGATGTTTCCGGGCGATGCGCTCGCCGGGCTGCTCGCGAAGTCCGGGCTCGTCGACGAATATCTCATGGCGGAGATTCGCGGGGGACGCGTCGTGCCTGCCTGGAAGAGCGCGGGCGCGAAGGAAATTCGCGTGCACGGCCATTGTCACCAGAAGGCGTTCGACACGTTCGATGCGACGCTCGAACTGCTTCGCACGATTCCGGATGCGCGGGTGAGCGCGATCGAGTCGAGCTGCTGCGGCATGGCGGGCGCATTCGGGCACGAGAAGGGCCACTACGACGTGTCGATGAAGATGGCCGAGCTCTCGCTCCTGCCCGCGGTGCGCTCCGCGCCGGCGGCCACGATCGTCGCGGCGGGCACCAGCTGCCGGCGGCAGATCGCCGACGGCTCGGGACGCGAGGCGCTTCATCCCCTCGCGCTGCTCGCGGAGATGCTGTGAGCGCGGTTCCCGGCGCGCCGATCCTGGAATCGCTGCGCGCGGCGATCGCATTCGAGCCGATGGGCGCTCCCGCGGGAAACCTCGCCATCGGCCGCGGAAATTTCGAAGGGCGGCCGGTGCACGTCGCGCTGGTCGAGAACCGCAGCGCGAGCGGCGCCCTCGGCGCTCTCGAGTGCCAGCGCCTCGCAGCGCTTTTCAAGATCGTGGCCGCGGAGCGCTCGAGCCTCGTCCTGTATCTCGACAGCGCGGGAGCGAAGGTTTCCGAAGGGCTCAAGGCGCTCGGCGCCTTCCGAGCGCTCTATCGCGCGGGCCTCGAGTGCGCTTTTTCGGGCGCACCCCTGGCCGTGGTCCTCGGCAAGAACTGCTACGGAGGCTCGAGCATGCTCGCTCATCTTGCGCCTCAACGCCTTTTCAGCGAGGTGACGCAGCTCGCGATGTCGGGGCCTTCGATCCTTGCGTCGGCCGCGGGCGTCAATGTCCTCGACGAGGTGTTTCGCGCGATGGCGGAGGCCTCGCTGTCGCCCGCGGCGCGCGCCAAGGCGAGCAGCGCGAACGCGGTCTGGAAGGCGGGCAGCGACATCGCGTCCTGGCTCCGCGAGGCGCTCGCGCAGCGCGGGGGCGCCGTTTCGGCGCTGAGATTTCGCCACGAGGCGCTCGCGATGCGCCTCGACAAGCGCGTGCCGGAGCCGGCGCTCGAGCCGCTGCGGCGCCGCGATCTCGAGAAGATCTACGCCGACGGATACGACGCGAAGGAAAGCCAGGGCTTCTTCACGGGCCGCGGCACGCGCAACGGCGCCGAGGAGGAATTCCTCGGCATCGTCGGCAATGCGCCCCTGGGGTGCGCGCGCGCGTGGCGCTTCGCCGAGAGCGCGTGGAAGCTGGCCGATTCGGGCGCGCGGCACGTCGAGGTGTTCCTCGATTGCGCGGCGCACGCGGCGCGCATCGAGGACGAGAAGATCGTGCTCACGGAATACATCGTCGATATGGCCTACGCGCTCGCGGCGCTCGCGGCGAAGGGTGTCGAAGTGGGGCTCACCGTCGTGGGCAAGGCCGGGGGAGGCGTGTACGTCGCGCTCGCGGCGCCGGCCGCTCGCGTCGCGAGCGTGTTCGGCGCCGACATCCAAGTGCTGCCCGGCGCGGCGGTGGCCGCGATCCTGGGCGAGAGCCGCGAGGAGACGCCCGCGTTCGCCGCGTATCGCACCGCTGGCGTGGCCGACGAGGAATTGAAACTGGGATTCGTCCCCGGAACGAAATGAACAACGAAAATCTCTACGCGCTCTTCGAGTCGCGATTCCCCGTCGACCGCCACCAGGCGCTCCTCCTCGTCGATTCGGGCGCGCCGCTGTCGTACGCCGACGCCGAGGCGGGAAGCGCGCGTTACGCGTCGTTTCTCGCGGGCCTCGGGCTCGTGCCCGGCGATCGCGTCGCCGTGCAGGTGGAGAAGTCTCCCGAGGCGCTGCTTCTCTATCTCGCGTGCCTGCGCGCGGGGCTCGCATACCTTCCGCTCAACAGCGCCTATCAGCACGGCGAGGTCGCCTACTTCCTCGAGGACGCCGAGCCCCGCGCGGTCGTGGCGCAGCCGAAGTCGATGCCGTGGCTCGCGCCCCTCGCGGCGCGCCTGGGCATTCGCCACGTGTTCTCGCTCGACGAGGAAGGAGGCGGAACGCTCGCGAGCGCGTCGCGCGATTCGCCCATGGAGTTCGCGACGGTCCGGCGCGGGGCCGGCGACCTGGCGGCGATCCTCTATACGTCGGGCACTACCGGGCGATCGAAGGGCGCGATGATCACGCACGGGAACCTCGCGTCGAACGCGCTCGCGCTCCACAAGGCCTGGGGATTCCGGCCGGACGACATCCTGATCCACGCGCTTCCGCTCTTCCATGTGCACGGGCTCTTCGTCGCGTGCCATTGCGTCCTGCTGAACGGCAGCGCCATGCGCTTTCATGCGAGGTTCGACGCACGACGCGCCATCGCGGAGTTCGCGACCTCCACCGTGTTCATGGGGGTGCCGACTTTCTACACGCGCCTCCTGGCCGAGCCCGGGCTCGATCGCGGCGCCTGCTCGAAGATGCGTATCTTCGTCTCGGGTTCGGCGCCGTTGCTCGCCGAGACGCACACGGAGTTCGAGGCGCGTACCGGCCATCGCATCCTCGAACGCTACGGCATGACCGAGACGGGGATGCTCACGTCGAATCCGTTGCAGGGGGACAGGCGCGCGGGGTCCGTCGGCCCCGCGCTTCCCGGAACGCAGGTGCGCATCGTCGACGACGACGACGTCCCATGCGCGGCGGAGGCCATCGGCCACGTGCAGGTGCGCGGAGCGAACGTGTTCCCGGGTTACTGGCGCATGCCCGAGAGGAACCGCGAGGAATTCACGCACGACGGCTTCTTCAGGACGGGCGACATGGGAAGCCTTTCGAAGGATGGCTATCTCACCATCGCCGGCAGGTCCAAGGACCTCATCATCACAGGCGGCTACAACGTCTATCCCAAGGAGATCGAGCTCGCGCTGGACGAGCTGCCGGGCGTTCGCGAATCCGCCGTCATCGGCGTGCCCCATCCCGATTTCGGGGAGGCGGTCGCGGCGGTCGTCGTCGCGGTGCCGGGCGAGGCGCCCACGGAAGCGCAGGTGGTGGCGGCGATGAAGGCGAAGCTCGCGAACTTCAAGGTGCCGAAGCGCGTGTATTTCGTCGAGGACTTGCCGCGCAACGCGATGGGCAAGGTGCAGAAGAACGTGCTGCGCGAACGCTACGCGGGTGGCACCGACTAAACGTCAGGGCATCGAAGCCGTGTACGTGACGCGGCTGTTGTTCGCATTCACGCCGCCGTAGGTGCCGGGGGCGACGACCGCCGAGTTGAGGTACGTGTAGGTCCACTTCGCATCGCGGTTCATCACCTTGCCGACGGCGGGGGTGAGGGTCACGGTGGAAGTCGCGCCGTCGACGAGGGCCGGGTGGGCCAGCGCCGTGGCGGACGTGTTGACCGCGACCGCGGTGCCGATCTGCGCGTACGAGATCGTGTCGCCGGAGCCGTTGCCGAGCGCGCCGAGCGTGGTGGACGTGAAGGTGATCGTGCCGTTGTTGCCGATGACGCGGGCGGTCACGACGCCGTTGCCGAGGTCGCCGGAGGCGACCGAGGCGGCGATGACCGTGCTGTCGCCGACGTTCGCGGCGGGGACGGTGAAGGCGATCTGGTTGATCGTCGCGTTGGTGGCGTTCGCCGTGCCCGTGCCGACCTGGAGGAACAGCACCTTCGGGATGATGATCTGGAAGTCGAGGTGAGCCGAGGCGGTGATCGGGGTGCCGGCACCGGTCGTGAACTGCGACTCGGCGTTGGCAACAAGCGGCGCGGCGATGGCAAGAGCAACTGCGGCTTTGAGGATCAGGGCTTTCGTTTTCATGGCTGGCTTTCGGTGGTTGGCAATGTCGTTGTCGATGAATGCAATTTACCCATTGCCGACCCGAAGGCCTGTGATAGCCATCACAGAAGGGACTGTTTCTACGGGGGTTTTCGATTTCAGCAGTAACCCCCCCGTAACCTGAGGAGGGTTCTTGTAACAAAGCGGGGCGCTTTGTGAGTTAACGCACCTTCACGAGAATTCGTGTCAGGTACGAATTAAGAATGCGTACCTGACACGAATTTTCTAGTCGATATCGACGAAGCGAAGGTCGACGACGTCGTTGGGAAGGATGGGCGTGTGCACGTTCTTGCGCATGGCCCACACGACGCGGCGATAGACGAGCGGGATGAAGGCGACGTCGGCGTCGAGGGCGGCCATCGCATCGACCAGCAGGGCGCGCCGCTTGGCGGGATCGAGCTCGACGCGCGCGCGATCGATCAGCGAATCGACGTTCGCATTGGAGTAGCCGCCGAAGTTGAAGTCGCCGGTGCCGGGCGCGCTGGGCGAATGCGCGATCGGCACGAGCACGCCCTCGGCATCGCCGGTGAACGGCGTCCAGCCGATCACGTACAGGCTCGACTCGTGCCCGGTGACTTTCGGCAGCAGGACGTTGAACGGCACGGGCTGGTAGGCCACGCGAATGCCCACGCGCGCGAGCATGCTCGCCACCGCCTGGCCCACCGCGTCGGCGGGCGCCTGGGAGCTGCAATCGAGCGCGACCGAGAAGCCATTGGGGTAGCCCGCCTCCTTTAACAGGGCGCGCGCGCGTTCGGGATCGTAGGGCGTGGGTATCGCGAAGCGCGCGTCCCAGCCATCGACCTTGGGCGAATAGATGGCGCGCCCGATGGTGCTCAGGTTGCGCATCACCTTCGACTGGATGGCGCCCAGGTCGATCGCCATGCGCATCGCCTGGCGCACCTTGAGGTTGCGGAAGGGGTTCGTGCCGCCCGCGTCGCCGTGCTGCAGCGTCGCGTGCGCGAAATCGAAGCTGAGGTATTGCGCGCCGAGCCCCTCGCCCTGCTCGATCTTGATGCCGGGCGTGCGCGACAGGCGCTCGACGTCTTGCACGCCCGCGTCGACGACGAAGTCGAGCTCGCCGGAGACGAGCCCCGAGAGCCGCGTCGCGCCCGAGCCCACCACGAGGAACTGCGCCTCGGTCACGTTGCCGCGCTTGCCCCAGTAGGAAGGATTGGCGACGAGCACCGTCTTCACGTCGGCATCCCACTGCTTGAGCATGTAGGGCCCGGTGCCGTTGGTGTTGCGCGTGGCGAAGGTCTCCTCCTTCGCGTTGAAGTTGAGCGGCTTCTCGACGTGGTGCAGCACGCACCAGGCCTTGCTCATGATCCGCAGGTTGGTGAGCGCCAACGGCAGGGTCGGCGTGGGCTGCGACGTGAGGATATCCACGGTGAGCGCATCGACCTTGCGCGCGCCGGTGACGTTGGGCAGTGTCTGCTTCTGCTGCGAGGTGGGTGCGAGCGCGCGCTCGACGCTGAAGACCACGTCGTCCGCGGTGAAGGGCGTGCCGTCGTGGAACTTCACGCCGGGGCGCAGCTTGAAGCGCCACACCTTCGGCTCCACGAGCGACCACGACAGCGCGAGGCGCGGGTCGACGCGGAACTCCTCGTCGCGCCCCACCAGCACCTCGTAGATTTGCGAGACCACGCGCGTGTTGTACAGGCTCGCGATCCCGTGGGGATCCATGGTCCCCGGATCGATCTGCGAGGCGTAGCGGAAAACCTTCGCGAAGCCCTCGTGCGGAAGCGCGAGGGCGAGGACCAGCGAAAGGATGAGGCGGTGCATCGGGGCGACCCTAGCGAGTCGCCCCATGTTTCAGCGGCACTCCACGTGCACGGTGGGCGAGCCTTCGGTGAGGTGCGTGTTGCCGGAATTCACGTGCAGCACCTGCGAGACGTCATACGTCTTGCCGTGGCCGCCGACGCGCCACCTTTCGCGCACCACGAGAGTCCGCTCGTGGGGGCCGGGGCGCACCACCTTCGTGCCGCTCTTCGCGCCGTCGCTGCGTTCCCAGTGATAGTTGAAGACCAGCCCCCGATCATGGGGCTCCAGGTTGATGGTCCCGGTAAAGACGATTTCGACGGGACAGCCGTGTCCCACGTACTCGTGGCGATTCACCGCGACATGGATCGGGCCGAACTGGGCGGCGGCGGGAACGGCGGCGGCGACGGCGGCGAGCAGGATTGTTCTTGTTGCGACGGTGCGGATCGTACGCATGCGGCCTCCTCTTGGGTTGGACGGGCGGGACGTATCTTGGGCCGGGTAGCTTGCACCAACCTTTCCCCCCTGTGAAGGCCATCCAGTATCCTTTCAGGCTTCGAAACGGGGGAACGCACATGGATGTTCGCGCGGCAGTGGCGTACTCGGCGGGCGCGCCGCTCGTGATCGAGACCGTGCAGCTCGCCGGACCCAAGGCGGGCGAGGTGCTGGTCGAGATCAAGGCGACCGGAATCTGCCACACCGACGAGTTCACCCGCTCGGGCGGCGACCCCGAGGGGCTCTTCCCCGCCATCCTCGGCCACGAAGGCGCCGGCATCGTGGTCGAGGTGGGTCCGGGCGTCACGTCGCTGAAGAAGGGCGACCACGTGATCCCCCTCTACACGCCCGAGTGCCGCGCGTGCAAGTCGTGCCTCTCGCGCAAGACCAACCTGTGCACTGCGATTCGCTCGACGCAAGGCAAAGGCGTCATGCCCGACGGCACCAGCCGCTTCTCGATCGGCGGCAAGCCCATCCACCACTACATGGGCTGCTCCACCTTCGCCAACTTCACGGTGCTTCCCGAGATCGCGCTCGCGCGCATCCGCGAGGACGCCCCGTTCGACAAGGTCTGCTACATCGGCTGCGGCGTCACGACCGGTATCGGCGCGGTCATCAACACCGCCAAGGTCGAGCCGGGCGCGAACGTCGTGGTGTTCGGCCTCGGCGGCATCGGCCTGAACGTCGTGCAGGGCGCGCGCATGGCCGGCGCGAACCAGATCGTCGGCGTCGACCTCAATTCGGGACGCGAGGCGCTGGCGCGCAAGTTCGGCCTCACGCATTTCGTGAACCCGAAGGACGTGAAGGGCGATCTCGTGGCGCACCTCGTGGAGCTCACCGGCGGCGGCGCCGATTACTCCTTCGAGTGCATCGGCAACGTCGAGGTGATGCGCCAGGCGCTCGAGTGCTGCCATCGCGGATGGGGCGTCTCGGTCATCATCGGCGTCGCGGGCGCGGGCCAGGAGATCAGGACGCGCCCCTTCCAGCTCGTGACGGGCCGCACGTGGAAGGGCACCGCGTTCGGCGGCGCGCGCGGGCGCACCGACGTGCCGAAGATCGTCGACTGGTACATGGACGGCCGGATCGACATCGACAGCCTCATCACGCACACGCTGAAGCTCGAGGAGATCAACAAGGGCTTCGATCTCATGCGCTCGGGCGAATCGATCCGCAGCGTGGTGGTGTACTGAGCTAGGGAATGCAATAACCCGTTCCGCTTCAGGTCGGCGAAAGATTCAGGCGGTAGGGTACCGCTGCATGAGCAACGTCTTCCTCTCGATCCTCGTCTTCGGCGGCTTCAGCGTCGGAATCTGGTTTTCCTACCGCCTCTTCATGCGCGGAGACACCAACGCGGAGCGTGTGGCCAAGCATCTGCCGGCGGACTTCAAGCCCGAGTGGTCGTGGCGCTACGGCGACACCTACGTCGGATACGAGTCCGCGAGCGATCGCCTCGCGATCGTCGACTATCCCCACGGCACGGTGGTGAAGCCCCGGGACGTCGAGTCGATCGAGGCCTACGACGATGGCGAGCTGGGAATCGTCCATCGCTGGATCGGCATCACCGTTTCCCAGCAGCCCAAGCGCTATCGCCTGTGGTGCGGCATGAGCGTATCCAGGCGCGAAGCCGTTCTTACGCATCTCAAGGGAATTCTCGCGGCGCGCTGAACGTCTTGTTACCAATCGAAGCACAACGCCACGATTGATACATGGCGGCTCCACGATCGAGGGCTATTCTGGCTGCACATCGATCACTTTCCCTGGAGACGCGCATGTATCGAGCTTTCGCCTTTGCAACGCTTCTCGCCGCTGCGCCCGTGATGGCGCAGACGGCGACGGCAACGACCCTTCCCGCCAACGTGCAGGCGGACCTCGCGACGGTCAAGGACGACGTGGCCGCGCTGAAGGCCGCCATGGCGCAGGTGCGCGCCGATGAAAAATCCAACTCCGCCGCCGTCGCCGCGGATCGCACCGCGGCGCGGCTCGCGGGGCTCAAGCTGCGGATGGATGCGCAGCGCCTGCACCAGGATGCGCTCCCGATCCTGCAGGCCGACGAGACCGCGCTTTTCAACGCGCTCACGCAGCTGCACAACGACCAGGCGGGGAACAACGCGGGCGCGCTCGCCGCCGACGAGGCCGCGGTCACGCTGGCGCAACAGCAATTGAGAGTGGACATCGCGGCAATCAGCGGCGGCATGCAGCGCGGGCGCCGGCATCACCGGTTCTAGGCGTCGTCAGATTCGCGAAAGACGGCGGGAGTATAAGAACGGAGTTGGTGTCATGGATGGAATCCTCTGGGCATTGGAGCGCGAACCCCGCGCTCCTTTTTTTTCGACGCGCGTACTTCGCGAGCGTGGGATTCAAGGGGTATCCACCGCGCGCACCCGGGGGTGCGATCACCCACGAGTGAGGGCGGGGAAAAGTTTGACCCGGCCGGCGGTGACTCACTA
>JADGRS010000458.1 GCA_017880705.1 Burkholderiales bacterium | reverse complement strand
GCCTGCCTTCGCACGCCCATCGCTACGTCGTCTGCACCGGCGGGGGCGGCGGCCTCATGGAGGCCGCCAACCGCGGCGCGACGGACGCGGGCGGAAAGACCATCGGCCTCAACATCGGCCTGCCCCACGAGCAGCGGCCCAACCCCTACGTCACGCCGGGGCTTTCGTTCGAGTTCCACTATTTCTTCATGCGCAAGCTCTGGTTCTCGTTGCTCGCCCGCGCGCTCGTCGTGTTCCCGGGAGGATTCGGAACGCTCGACGAGATGTTCGAGGTCCTGACCCTGATGCAGACGCAGAAGCTCGACCGGCGCATCCCGGTCGTGCTCTATGGATCGGGCTACTGGAAGGAGATCGTCGATTTCGAGGCGCTCGTGCGCCACGGCATGATCGAGCGCGAGGATCTCGCGCTCTTCAGCTTCGCCGACGATCCGGCGACCGCGCTGGCATTGCTGCAGGCGGGAATCGCGGAGGAGCTCGAGGAAGCGACGGCGGCGATCGCGCACTCGCGAACATCGTGCGATTGACGAAATCCGACGCCCTGGTGCTGTTCGGCGTGACCGGCGATCTCGCGCACAAGAAGATCTTCCCGGCGCTCTATGCGATGGCGAAGAAGGGCGCCCTCGATCGCCCGGTAGTCGGCGTGGCTTCCTCGAAGTGGACTGTCGCGCAACTGCGTGAGCACGCCGAGGCCGGCATCCGCGAATCCTGCGAGATCGACGACCGGGCGGCGCTGCGCCACGTGCTCTCGCTCCTGCGCTACGTCCAGGGCGACTACAACGATCCGGCGACGTTCAAGGCGCTCAAGGCGGCCCTCGGCGCCGCGCGGCGCCCGGCTTTCTATCTCGCGATTCCACCGGCGCTATTCCCGACCGTCATCAAAGGGCTCGGCGCTTCGGGCCCCGCTGCCGGGGCGCGCGTCATCGTGGAGAAGCCATTCGGGCACGACCTCGCGTCCGCGCGCGAGCTGAACCGCATCGCGCTCTCGGTCTTCCCGGAAGACTCGATCTTCCGCATCGATCACTTCCTCGCCAAGGAAGCGATCATGAACATCCTCTATTTCCGCTTCGCCAACTCGTTCCTCGAGCCGATCTGGAACCGCAACTACGTGGCGAGCGTGCAGGTGACGCTCGCGGAGAGCTTCGGCGTCGAGGGTCGCGGCGCGTTCTACGAAACCGCCGGATGCATGCGCGACGTGATCCAGAACCATCTCTTCCAGATCGTGGCGCTCCTCGCGATGGAGCCGCCGACCTATCGAGGCTTCGGCGCCGTGCATGGCGAAACCGCCGACATCCTGCAGGCGATGCGCCCGCTCGTTCCCGACGACGTGGTGCGCGGGCAATACACGGGCTATCGGAAGGAGCCCGGTGTCGCGAAGCGCTCCGACGTCGAGACCTTCTGCGCGCTGCGGCTTTACATCGACTCGTGGCGCTGGGAAGGCGTGCCGTGGTACCTGCGCTCTGGAAAATGCCTCGCCGAGAGCGCCGCCGAGGTGATCGTGCAGTTGAAAGCCCCGCCGCAGCGCCTCTTCGCCGACTCCGCGCCGCGCTCGGGCGTTGCCAACTACGTGCGATTCCGGTTGTCGCCGAGCTCCGCGATCGCGCTGGCCGCCCGCGTGAAGCGCAACGGCAAGGAGTTCGTCGGCGACCAGCGCGAGCTGAAGCTGATCGACGAGCGCCCGGGCGCGGAATCGCCGTACGAGCGCCTGCTGAGCGACGCGATGGCGGGCAATGGAGCGCTCTTCACCCGCGAGGATGCCGTCGAAGCCGCGTGGGCGGTCGTCGATCCCGTCCTCGAGCATCATCATCGCGCCATACCCTACAAGCGCGGCAGCTGGGGGCCGAAGGAAGCCGATGCGCTCATCGAGCCCCATGGCTCCTGGCACAACCCCGAGCCCGACGATGCCGCTCGATAGCGTCGTCTTCCTCTTCGATTGCGACAACACGTTGCTCGACAACGATCGCGTGCGGGACGACCTTCGCGAGCATCTCGCGAGCGAGTTCGGCGCCGAGAGCCGCGATCGATACTGGAAGATCTTCGAAGAGTTGCGCGAAGAGCTCGGTTACGCCGATTACCTCGGTGCATTGCAGCGTTACCGGGAAGGCGCGACCAGCGATCCTCGCCTGCTGCTCATGTCCGCGTTTCTGGTGGACTATCCGTTCGCCGACCGGCTCTATCCGCAGGCGCTCGCCGCGATCGGGCACCTCGGGCGCTGGGGACCCACGGTCATCCTCTCCGACGGCGACGTGGTTTTCCAGCCGCGCAAGATCCAGCGCTCGGGGCTGTGGGATGCGGTCGACGGCCGCGTTCTCATCTACATCCACAAGGAGCGGATGCTCGACGACGTCGAGCGCCGCTATCCCGCGCGGCGCTACGTCATGGTGGACGACAAGCTGCGCATCCTCGCGGCGATGAAGAAGACCTGGGGCGAGCGGCTCACCACCGTCTTCCCGCGCCAGGGGCATTACGCACTCGACCCCACGATCGCATCGACGTGCGCCCCCGCGGATCTCGCGATCGAGCGCGTCGGCGACCTCCTCGATTGCGACTACCCCGAATCGTTCGTGCCTCGCGAGGCGCGCGGCGAGAAACAGGAGACGAGATGAGCGCGACACGCGAGCTTCACGAACTGGGCCAGAGCCTCTGGCTCGACAACATCACGCGGGGGCTGCTGTCGAGCGGCACGCTTGCGCGCTACATCGCGGATTTCGACGTGACCGGTCTCACCTCGAATCCCACCATCTTCGACCACGCGATCAAGGATGGCGACTTCTACGACGACGCCATCCGCGACAAATCGCGCGCGGGGAAGTCCGG
>JADGRS010000115.1 GCA_017880705.1 Burkholderiales bacterium | reverse complement strand
CGAGCTCGCGACCACTTGCGTGCCGATCGAGCCCGATGCGCCGCCGCGATTGTCGACGATGAACTGCTGGCCCGTCTGCTGCGTGAGCTGCGCCGCGAAGATGCGCGCCACCTGGTCGACCGACCCGCCGGGCGGAAACACCGCGATGATCTTCACAGGCTTGTTCGGCCACGCATCCTGCGAATGGGCCGCGAGCGGGACGATCCAGAGGAAAGCGCATGCGAACGCGACGAGCGGGGCGCGCGACTTCGACATTGAAATCTCCGGGATGATTTGCGGTCGGATGTAGGCTAGCATGACTCAGTGATTCGTCGCGGGAGGTCGCCATGGAAAGCTCGCCTCGTCGCACCGCCCTCCGGGGCGCGCTCGTTTCCCTGCTGGTCCTGGCCGCGGCGTCCCTCGCTTGCGCCGCCGCTCCGAAGGCCGCTCCCGGAGCGCCCAAGGACGCCACCGCCGGCTATCAGAATCTCGTGGACGCCGCGAACGCCGTGGTGACCGTCAACATGAAGGCGCTTCCCAATGCGCGAAGCATCGCGACGCTCGGCGAGGCGCGCACCGGCAGCGGCGTGGCGATCGCGCCCAGCGGGCTCGTGCTCACCATCGGCTACCTGATTCTCGAGGCCGACTCCGTCGAGATCACCACGAACTCCGGGCACACGGTGCCGGCGACCGTCGCGGCCTACGATCACGCGACCGGATTCGGATTGCTGCGTCCCGTCGCGGCGCTGGGCGTGAAGCCGATCCGCATGGGCAGCTCGCGCTCGGTGGGGGAGCTCGACCAGCTGATGATCGTCGCCGGCGGGGGCGAGGACAGCGTCTCGGTCGCGACGGTCGTATCGCGCCGCCTCTTCGCGGGTTACTGGGAGTATCTCGTCGACAGCGCCATCTTCACCTCGCCGCCGCGCGCCGACCACAGCGGCGCCGCGCTCATCAACCGCGACGGCGAGCTCGTCGGCATCGGCTCGCTCCTGGTGATGGATGCGATGACGCCCGGCGAGAGGCTGCCCGGAAACATGTTCGTGCCGATCGACCTGCTCAAGCCGATCCTCGACGAGCTCATCGCGACCGGCCGCCAGAAGGCGGGCATCCGTCCGTGGCTTGGATTGAGCTCGCTCGAGGAGGATGGGCGCATCAAGGTGCTACGCGTGACCGAAGGCGGCCCCGCCGAGGAAGCGGGCATCGGCGCCGGCGACATCATCCTCACGATGAGCGGCCAGAAGGTCGAAAAGCTCGAGGACTTCTACCGGCGGCTCTGGTCCGCGGGCGCGCCCGGTGTCGACGTGAACCTGAAAGTCCTGCACGGCACCGACATCCGCGACGTGAAGGTGCACTCGATCGATCGCCTCGAGTTCATCCGCAAGCGGCCGATGATCTGAAGAATTGGTGTCAGGTACGAATCAAGGGGCCGCGCCCTTGTACGACTGCCCGCCGCCGTAGCTTCCGAGCTTCGTCAGGGTGCCGCCTTTCCTCAGCTTCACGGCGCAGTACTTGACCTCCGCGATCTTGCCGAACGGGTCGAGGGCCGCGTTGGTGAGCAGGTTCGCCGCGGCCTCGTAGAAGGCGAACGGGATGAAGATCGATCCTCGCGGCGTGCCGTCGTCGGCGCGCGCCACGAGCGAGATCTCGCCGCGGCGCGACTCGACGGTGATCACGTCGCCCGCCGCCACGCCGAGGGCGTCGAGGTCGA
Source organism: Burkholderiales bacterium (assembly GCA_017880705.1). GTDB lineage: Bacteria > Pseudomonadota > Gammaproteobacteria > Burkholderiales > Usitatibacteraceae > Usitatibacter. Next base: position 7,032 of record JADGRS010000115.1, on the reverse strand, counting down.
GCGGATGCAGCGATCCCACCGCCTGCGGCTCGATCGCGTCGAGCACCGAGGCGCGGCGCGTCATCGAGCCGGTGTGCCAATGCTCGAGCTGGCGCCCGGTGATGAGCACGACCGGATACTCGGCATCGGGACGCTCGTTGGCGGGGATGATGTCGGCGGGCACGAACTTGCCGCGCCCGTCCTTCGTCGGGAAATTCTCGGTAAACACCACGGGCTGGCCGGGATCCTCTTCGGTGCGGCACGGATACGTCACCGACGATTGCTCCTGGAGCCGATCCCACGTGATACCGGTGATCGAGGGCATCGCCCGGCGCATCTCGTCGTAGACTTCCGCGACGCCGCTCTCGGGGCCCGAGTACGTCCAGCCGCAGCCCATGCGGTTGGCGATCTGCTGAATGATCCACAGGTCCTGGCGCGCGTCGCCGGGCATGTCGAGCGCGCGGCGTCCGAGCTGCACCATGCGGTCGGTATTGGAGACGGTGCCGGTCTTCTCCGGCCATGCGGACGCGGGCAACACGACGTCGGCGAGATACGCGGTCTCGGTGAGGAAGATGTCCTGCACCACAAGGCAATCGAGGCTCGCGAGGCCTTCGCGCGCGTGATGCGCGTTGGGATCGGACATCGCGGGGTTCTCACCCATGATGTACATGCCCTTGATCTTGCCATCGCAGGCCGCGTCCATGATCTCGACCACCGTGAGCCCCGGCTTCTTGTCGAGCGTGCGCCCCCAGAATTTCTCGAAGCGCGCGTTGGCTTCCGGATTGTCGACGCGCTGGTAGTCGGGGAACATCATCGGGATGAGCCCCGCGTCGGAGGCGCCCTGCACATTGTTCTGGCCGCGCAGCGGATGCAGCCCCGTGCCGGGACGCCCGATCTGTCCGGTCATGAGCGAGAGCGCGATGAGGCAGCGCGCGTTGTCCGTGCCGTGCACGTGCTGCGAGATGCCCATCCCCCACAGGATGATCGAGGCCTTCGACGTCGCGTAAGCGCGCGCCACCTCGCGGATCGTCTCCGCGGGAATGCCGCAGATGGGCGCCATCAACTCCGGGCTGAAGCCCTTCGCGTTCTCCTTGAGCGCCTCGTAGCCGCTGGTGCGCTGGCGGATGAATTCCTCGTGGACGAGGCCCTCCTCGATGATGGTGTAGATCATCGCGTTCAGCATCGCGACGTCCGTGTCGGCCTGGAACTGCAGGAAGCGCCACGCGTGGCGCGCGAGATCGTTGCGGCGCGGGTCGGCGAGGACCAGCTTCGCGCCGCGGTCCACGGCGTTCTTCATCCATGTCGCGGCGACCGGGTGATTCGAGGTCGGGTTCGCGCCGATCACGAAGATGAGCTCCGCCTTGGCAACGTCGGAGACCTGGTTGGATACAGCACCGGAGCCGATCCCTTCGAGGAGCGCGACGACCGACGACGCGTGGCACAGGCGCGTGCAGTGGTCCACGTTGTTGGTGCCGAAGCCGGTGCGCACGAGCTTCTGGAAGAGGTACGCCTCCTCGTTGGATCCCTTGGCGCTGCCGAAACCGGCGAGCGCCTGTGGCCCGAGCGTGTCGCGCACTTTCTTCAGGCCGTTGGCCGCGAGCTCGAGCGCCTCTTCCCACGTGGCTTCGCGGAACACGTCGCTCCAACGCGTGGGATCGACGGTGAATTCCCCGGTCTTCTTCGCCCCGGGCTTGCGGATGAGCGGCTTCGTGAGCCGCTGCGGATGCTGCACGTAGTCGAAGCCGAAACGGCCCTTGACGCAGAGGCGCTCATGGTTCGACGGTCCATCGCGCCCTTCCACGCGCGCGATCTTGTTGTCCTTCACGTGATAGGTGAGCTGGCAGCCCACGCCGCAATACGGGCACACCGAATCGACCTTCTTGTCGGCGAGGATCCTGTAGGCGTTCTTCGCCGGGGCGAGCGCGCCCGTCGGGCATGCCTGCACGCATTCGCCGCACGCGACGCAGGTGGACTCGCCCATCGGGTCGTCGAAGTCGAACACGATCTTCGAGTCGAGACCGCGGAAGGCATAGCCGATGACGTCGTTCACCTGCTCCTCGCGGCACGCGCGCACGCACCTCGTGCACTGGATGCACGCGTCGAGGTTCACCGTCATCGCGGGGTGCGAGTTATCCGTGGCCGGCTGGTGGCGCGGCGCGAAGCGCGAGCGCGTGACGCCCAGCTCGCCCGCCCACTGGAAGAGCTCGTTGCCGCCGGGCTTGAGATCTTCCTTCGGCACGTCGGACATGAGCAGCTCGACCACCATCTTCTGCGAGTGCACCGCGCGCGGCGTGTTGCTGCCGACCTCCATGCCCTTCGCCGGCTGGCGGCAGCACGATGGCGCCAGAACACGCTCGCCCTTGATCTCGACCATGCACGCGCGGCAGTTGCCGTCGGGGCGGTAGCCTTCCTTGTAGCAGAGGTGCGGGATGTCCGTGCCGTAGCGCGCGGCGGCCTGGATGATCGTCTCGCCCGCGAAGGCGGAGATGGTCTCGCCGTTCAGCTTGAACTCGATCGTCTCCGCGTTCGCGGCGAGCTCGTTCATCTTCATGTCACACCTCGTGCGGGAAATGCTTGGCGACGCAGCGGATCGGGTTGGGCGCGGCCTGGCCGAGGCCGCAGATCGAAGCGTCGGCCATCGCGACCGAAAGCTCCTCGAGAAGCGCGGTATCCCATTTGGCCGCTTCCATGAGATGCGCGGCCTTCGCGGTCCCCACGCGGCACGGCGTGCACTGGCCGCAGGACTCGTGCTCGAAGAACTGCATCAGGTTCAGCGCGGCATCGCGCGCCTTGTCGTGCTGCGACAGGATGATCACCGCTGCCGAGCCGATGAAGCAGCCGTGGGGCTGGAGCGTGTCGAAGTCGAGCGGGATATCGCCCATCGACGCCGGAAGGATTCCGCCCGACGCGCCGCCTGGCAAATATGCGTAGAGCTCGTGACCGTCCTGCATGCCGCCGCAGTATTCCGCGACGAGCTCCTTCACGGTGATGCCCGCGGGCGCGAGATGCACGCCCGCTTTCTTCACGCGGCCCGACACGGAGAACGAGCGCAGCCCCGAGCGCCCGTTGCGCCCGTGCTTCGAGAACCATTGCGCGCCCTGCTCGATGAGATCGCGCACCCAGAAGAGGGTCTCCATGTTGTGCTCGAGCGTGGGCCTGCCGAAGAGCCCCACCTGGGCGACATACGGTGGACGCAGGCGCGGCATGCCGCGGCGTCCCTCGATCGACTCGATCATCGCCGACTCCTCGCCGCAGATGTAGGCGCCGGCGCCGCGGCGCATGTGGATGCGCGGCAGATGCGCGGGAGGATCGGCGCGCAATGCGGCGAGCTCCGCCTCGAGCATCGCGCGGCACGCGTGATACTCGTCGCGCAGGTAGACGTAGATGTCGTCTATGCCGACGGCCCACGCGGCGATGAGCATTCCTTCGATGAAGCGATGGGGATCGCGCTCGAGGTAGTGGCGATCCTTGAACGTCCCGGGCTCGCCCTCGTCGATGTTGACCGCCATCAGCCGCGGCCCCGGCTCGGCCCTGACGATCCGCCACTTGCGTCCCGCGGGAAAGCCCGCGCCGCCGAGCCCGCGCAGCCCCGCGTCTTCCATCGTCTTGATGACCGACTCGACGTCGCGCTCGCCCGAGACGCATTGGACCCAGGTCTTGTAGCCGCCCTGGTTCACGTAGTCCGCGTGGCCGTGCGGATGCTGCGCCGGCGCGTACACCTTGCCGTCCTTCACGCACTTCGCCACTTCCTCGAGGCGGGCGTGGCCGAACGCGTTGTGGCCCACGCACACCGCGGGCGCCTCGCCGCAACGCCCGATGCAGGGCGCGGCGATCACGCGCACGTTCGGCCCGACGAGCGCCGGCAGCTCGTCGAGGAGCTCCTGCGCTCCCGCCATGCGGCAGGAGAGCGTCTCGCACACGCGGATGGTGAGCGCGGGCGGCGCGCTCTCGCCTTCCTTCACGACGTCGAAGTGGTGGTAGAAGGTCGCGACCTCGTAGACCTCCGCCATCGAGAGCTTCATCGCGTCGGCGAGCGCATTCAGGTGCGCCGCGGAGAGATGACCGAAGCGATCCTGGATGCGATGCAGGTTCTCGATGAGGTATTCGCGTTCGACGGGAACGCCCGCGATGAGCGCTGCGATGTCGGCGCGAGCGACGGGATCGACGGAGCGGCCCTTCGGCGTCGCGCGGGGGCGGCGGATCTTGGACAGCGGGATGACGACGGGATCGGCCATGTTCAGGTCAGTTTGGCAGGTTCAGGCCCCGGCGGGGGTGGCCCACGTTGCGGCGAGACCGCGTGGCTGCGAGTCCGGAGCCAAGGCTCTTCGCGGGAGGTGCGAAGGGCCCGGAAATCAAGATATTAGATTACCCAACCGCCGGGGGTTATGGCTTGACCCGAGTCAAGGGTCACAGGACCGACTTGAGGAGCTTGCCCATCTCCGCGGGATTGCGCGTGACCTTGATGCCGCACGCCTCCATCACCGAGAGCTTTTCCTGCGCGGTGCCCTTGCCGCCGGAAATGATGGCGCCCGCGTGGCCCATGCGCTTGCCGGGCGGAGCGGTGAGGCCGGCGATGAACCCGACCACGGGCTTCTTCATGTGCTCCTTCACCCAGCGCGCGGCGGTCTCCTCGTCGTTGCCGCCGATCTCGCCGATCATGATCACCGCATCGGTCTCGGGATCGTCGTTGAACATCTTCATCACGTCGATGTGCTTCAACCCGTTCACCGGATCTCCGCCGATACCCACGGCGGATGACTGCCCCAGGCCGAGCACCGTCACCTGGTTGACCGCTTCGTAGGTGAGCGTGCCCGAGCGCGACACGATGCCGATCTTCCCCTTGCGGTGGATGTGTCCCGGCATGATGCCGATCTTGATCTCCTCGGGCGTGATGGTGCCGGGGCAGTTGGGGCCGAGGAGGATGGTCTTCCTGCCTTTCATGCGCGCGCGCGTCTTCACCATGTCGCGCACCGGGATCCCCTCGGTGATGCAGATCACGAGATCGAGCCCCGCGTCGACCGCCTCGTCGATCGCCGCGGCCGCGAAGGGCGGCGGCACGTAGATCACGGAGACCGTGGCGCCGGTCTTTTCCTTCGCATCCTTCACGGTGCCGAAGATCGGAATGCCTTCGAAATCCTCGCCCGCCTTCTTGGGATTCACGCCGGCGACGAAGCAGTTCTTCCCGTTCGCGTATTCGCGGGACATGCGCGTGTGGAATTGCCCGGTCTTCCCGGTGATCCCCTGGGTGATGACCTTGGTGTTCGCGTTGATGAGGATCGACATTATTTCCTTCCCTTCGCCGCGGCGACGACCTTCTGCGCGGCATCACCCATGTCGGAACCCGAGATGATCGGCAGGCCCGAGTCGGCGAGGATCTTCTTGCCCAGGTCCACGTTGGTGCCCTCGAGGCGAACCACGAGGGGCACCGACAGGCCCACCTGCTTCGCCGCCGCCACGACGCCGGTGGCGATCACGTCGCACTTCATGATGCCGCCGAAGATGTTGACGAGGATCGCCGCGAGCTTCGGGTTGCGCAGCATGATCTTGAAGGCCTCGGTCACTTTCTCCGCGGTGGCGCCGCCGCCCACGTCGAGGAAGTTCGCGGGCGCGCCGCCGTAGAGCTTGATCGTGTCCATGGTCGCCATCGCGAGTCCCGCGCCGTTCACCAGGCAGCCGATGTCGCCTTCGAGCTGGATGTAGTTCAGGTCGAACTTCGACGCCTCGACCTCGGCGGGATCCTCCTCGTCGAGATCGCGCATCGCCACGATCTCCGGATGGCGGAAAAGCGCGTTGTCGTCGAAATTGAGCTTGGCGTCCAACGCGACCACGCGCTGGTCGCCGGTCACGATGAGCGGGTTCACCTCCACGAGCGAGCAGTCGCATTCGTCGAAGCATTTGCACAGCGACTTGAAGAGGTCGCGCGCCGCGGGTACGAGCCCGTCGGGTACGCCGATCTTCCTCGCGACGCTTTCCGCATCGGCGTCCGCGAGCCCGTTGAACGGATCGACCGCGACGCGATGGATCTTCTCGGGATGCTTGTCGGCGACTTCCTCGATGTCCATTCCGCCCTCGCTCGAGGCCATCAGCACGACTTTCTGCAGGACGCGATCGACGACCAGGGCGGCGTAGAGCTCCTTCTTGATGTCGGCGCCTTCCTCCACGAGGAGGCGGCGCACCACGCGCCCATGGGGCCCCGTCTGGTGCGTGACGAGCGTCATGCCGAGCATCTTCGAGGCGATGTCGCGCACCTCGTCGATGGAGCGCGCGAGCTTCACGCCCCCGCCCTTGCCCCGGCCGCCCGCGTGGATCTGCGCCTTCACGACCCACACGGGGCCGCCGAGCTTCTTCGCCGCGTCGACCGCTTCGTCGACCGAGAACGCCGGGAAGCCGCGCGGCGTCGCCACGCCGTACTTGCGGAAGAGTTCCTTGCCTTGGTATTCGTGGATGTTCATGTGGGCGGCCGGAGGGGAACTGCGGAGGGATGTTGCCGCGGAGATTTTAACAGCGGAAATTGGTGTCAGGTACGAATTTCGGCAGCGAACATCGGCTCGCCGCTGCGTACGAAATTCGTACCTGACACCAATTTCAGTGCTGGTCAGCCTCGCCGGCGGCGTCGATCTTCTCGGTGCCGCGGTACCACTTGGGATAGAAGCGCCCCACGGCGGGGGCCGTGGTGGCGAGCGCGTGGCAGCGGTCGAGCTGGAAGGGCTTGCTCTCGGGGTCCTGCATGCCCTGGCCCGCCATCGTCTGGAATGCCGCGGTCGCGAGCGAGCCCGCGAGCTCGGTGATGTGGGTGCAGCCTCGCACGCCCCCCAGCAATTCCTTCACGCGCTGTTGATAGCCGGGCCTGATGGCGAGGCCCACGAGGAGCTTGTACGCGGGAACGATCTGGTCGCAGTAGTCGACGTAAGGCATCGCGTCCATCGCGGCGGCGGCGTCGACGATGTTGAGGGAGCGGTCGACCGTGATGCGAAGCCACATGCCGTGCACCGGCTCGCCCGCCTTGCGCACGTCCGCGGCAAGCTTGATGTCCCGCGGCTTGGTGTCGACGAG
>JADGRS010000114.1 GCA_017880705.1 Burkholderiales bacterium | reverse complement strand
CCGCCGCCTTGGTCGCCGCGTCGGCGCCGAAAAATCCCATGTAGCCGTCGGCGAGGCCGTAGCCCGCGACGAGCGTGAAGAGCGCGCAGAGCGCGGCAAGCGCCACCGACTGGTTGAAGACGTGGTTCGCCTCGTCGCGATCCTTGCGGCCGACCGCATGGGAGACGAGGGCTACGGTGCCGACGCCGAGCGTCTGCGTCAGCGCGAACACGACGAACATCACGTTGCCTGCCGCGCTCACCCCCGCGATCGCCGCGTCGCCGAGCCGCGCGACGAAATAGAGGTCGACGATGAAGTAGAGCGTCTGCAGCAGCATGCCCATGGCGATGGGAATCGCCATCGTGAGCACGTGCCGCGGGATCGGTCCCTGGGTGAGATCCTTCATGCGGCGAATTCTATCCGGCAATCGCCGCCGGATCGCGGCCGCTCAGTAGTTCGGGTCCGTCTCCTGCGGCTCTTCGGGCACGGTTTGCCACCAGCCGCCCGGGCAATCCTGGACCTCCGGGTAATAGCCGGCGGGATCGACGCAGTAGTACAGGAAGTATCCCTGCTCGCCGGGAACGTAATAGCTCGCACCCCACGGCGTGCCGAGCGCATACGGATAGGAAAGCCACGGCGCGGCGTAGAGCGGCGCCCCGATCACCACGAATGTGTGGCCGCGAAAACGAAAGCGCGGTTGTTGAACCGCCCGCACGGGATGGCGCCACAGGGGGTTGCGCACGACGGGATGGACTCCGGGATGCACGTTGTTCTGCACCGCGGGTGACGCGGCGCGCGGGGCCGGATGCCAGAACGGGTCCGGGGCCGGAGCCGGATGCCAGAAGGGGTCCGCGCCCGCGCTCGGGGCCGGATGCCAGAAATTGTCGGCCCGGGCGCCCGGCGTGAAGGCGACCGCGCTCACGATCGTGAGACCCACCGCTGCGAGAACTTTCATGAGGCTCTCCATGGCTATCGCGCGAGCGTTGGACTGCTCTCGCCCACGCGGGTTTCCCGCTCGAACGCGTGCGCCATCTGCAAAACGCCGAAATCGTCGCGGTAACGGCCGACGATCTGCAGCCCGACCGGCAGCGGCGGATCGTCGCCGGTGAATCCCGCGGGCACCGAGATCGCCGGATGGCTCGTGGTCGTGATGTAGTAAGCGCTCTTCATCCAGTCGATATAGCTCGCGAGCTTCACGCCGTTGATCGTGTCCACGTATGGCTGGCTAACGGGGAACGGCGGCACCTGGTTTACCGGAAGGCACAGGAACTCGTAGCGCTCCATGAACTCGCGCATGCGCCGATACAGCTCGGAGCGCAACGCCATCGCCGCGGCAATGCGCGTGGGCGCGAGCTTGAGCCCCTCCTCGACGTTCCAGATCACGGTGTCCTTGATCTGCGCCCGATGGGACTTCGCGAGCTCGCCATAGCGCATCACGAAGCCCAATGCGCGCAGCACGTGGAAGACCTCGTCGGCGCCGCTGAGGTCGGGGTGCGCCTCCTCGACGATGCAGCCCAGCGACTCGAACACGTCGCGGCGCTTCTCCAGGACGGCGCTCACGCGCCTGTCCACGGGGATGTCGCCGTCGCCCGCGAGGCGGCCACCCGCGCTCGACCACCACGCGACGCGCGTCTTGCGGAAGTTCCTCGCGAGAGGCTTCGCGAACGCTTTCCCCGGCTCGTCGATGCCGATGGGGGTGCGCGGATCGGGACCCGCCATCGCGGAGAGAAGGAACGCCGCATCCTCGACGGTGCGCGCGATGGGCCCGATCACCGACATCGTCTGCCACGCATCGGCCGTGGGATAGTAGGGCGTGCGTCCCGGTGTCGGCCTGAATCCGACGACGTTGTTGAAATTGCCGGGATTGCGAAGGCTCCCGCCGAGGTCGGACCCGTCGGCGAAGGGCAGCATGCCGCACGCCACCGCGACCGCCGCGCCTCCGGAGGAGCCGCCGCACGTCCGCGTGAGGTCATAGGGATTGAGCGTCGCGCCGAATACCTTGTTGAACGTCTGGCTGCCCGCCGCGAATTCCGGCGTGTTGGTCTTGCCAAGCGTGATCGCGCCCGCGGCCTTGAGACGCTCGACGATCGCGTGGTCGGCAATGGGAATGGAGTTGGCGTAGATGGGCGAACCCAGTGTCGTGCGAATGCCCTTCGTCGCGAGCATGTCCTTGTACGCGATCGGCAGTCCGGCGAGCGCGCCGAAGGCCTCGCGGCCCGCCCGCGAGCGCCTGGCATCGAGCCGCCGCGCTTCCTTCAGCGCCTCTTCGGGAACGAAGGTCACGATCGCGTTCACTTTCGGGTTCACGCGCTCGATCTGCGCGATGTATGCCTTCATCACTTCGACGGCGGAAAGCTTGCGCGCGGCCATGAGTCGCGCGAGCCTCTTCGCGGATTGGAATACGATGTCGTTCATCACTGCCCCGGATTGGAAGACATGCCACGCAAGGTCCTCGACGAAAGCCGCATCCACCCCGCCGTCCGGGAGCATGTGGCCACGAACCACGCCGACATTGTCCGCGAAGTGGAGGCGGCCGTCTCGGCGAGCCCCGTCGTGATCGTCGGGATGAGGCAGAACCCGGTCGTCCGCAGCGCGCGCAAGGCCCTCGACAACGCAAAGATTGCTTACAAATATCTCGAATACGGCAGCTACTTTAGCGAGTGGCGCCGGCGGAATGCGCTCAAGATGTGGACCGGGTGGCCCACGTTTCCCATGGTCTTCGTGAAGGGCGTGCTGATCGGCGGAGGGAGCGATCTCGCGAAGCTCTTGGAAAGCGGCGAGTTGGAGAGGATGATGGCTGGCTAGGGGGCTTGCGGGGCCGGCAGGCTCGCGCAAGGCGGTGCACTAATCTGCGGCACGAACGGGGAGCGCTGCAAACTGAATCTTCATTTCCTGCGGGTCTTCGCCGTCGGCGTTGCGCTTGCCGCTTGCGGCGCATGGGCCGAGACGCTCTACGTCGCCACGATCCGCGATTACTCGAGCACCGAGACCGAGGGCCTGGGCGGTGGCCTCTACAGCGTAGATCCGGCGACGGGCAAGTCGTCGCTGATCGCGAGGTTTCGCATCGGCGGCGTGATCCCCATCGGCCTCACCGGCCTCGCGATCCATCCGAAGACGGGCGTCTTCTACGGCATCACGGCGGGGCTCTCGTCGCAGATTCCGCGATCGCTGGTGAGCGTCGATCCCAAGACGGGAAACACGACGCTCGTCGGCAACCTCAACCACGCGGGCTCCGACATCCGCTTCGACGCGAAGGGAACGCTCTACGTTTGGCTGAACGAGGAGGCGCGTGTCGCGACCGTCGACCTTGGCACCGGCGCCGCCACTCCGTTGGGGCCTTCCGGCTATAGCGAAACGCTGGGCGGAGGCATCGCCATCGACCACGCGGGCGACATGTACGTGTCGGCGACCAACGCGGCGGGCACGCTCGACAGGCTGGATCTCGCGACGGGACACGCGACGGTAGGCGCCCGGCTCACGGGCGCGCCCTTCATCGCTTCGTTGAACTCGATGGCGTTCTCGCCTTCTTCTGGAACGTTGTACGCGGTGAATTCGAACCTGAGCGCGCCCGCCAAGTCGATGCTCGTCACCATCGACGCGAAGAGCGCCGAGGTGAAGGAGATCGGCCCGCTGCCCAACGACGTCGATGCGCTGGCGTTCGGTCCTTCGAACGTGGAGCCGGTGAACACGTCGAAACCTGTAGATCCGTGGGTCACGATCCTGCTCGCGCTCGCCGCGGGCATGGTCCTCGGTTACGGATTCGGCGTGATGCTTCGCCGCAAACCTCCCGCGGGAGCCTAGCCTCAGAATCGCGCGCCGACCGAAACGCGCCAGGCGTCGACGGGCGTGAAGTTCGTCTTCGGGTCGCGCGCCACCCGCACGAAGACGCGCGGCCAGTCATAGGTGAGCGTGAGGCCCCAGCGCCGGATCGTCTCGTCCTCCACCGTTCCCACTTTGTAGAGCGCATCGATCGTGACGCGATCGCCGCCGGCGAGCGGCTGCCGGTAGAGGAAGTGGAAGTGCCGCTGGTCCGGATGCTCGCGGTTGTCGCGCACCATCAACACCATCGCGACGCGCCCGTCGGGATCGCGGCGGCCCGCGGAAAGCGTGTACGAATCGTTGGGGTCGAAGTTGAGATTCACGTAGGGCCGCAGGTTCGTGCGGCCCAGGCCGATCGCGGCAAACCACGGCTCTCCCATCTCCACCTGCGCGCTGCCGCCGACAAACCCGCCCGAGGCGAGCTGCAACGAGGGCCCGAAGCGAATCGCCGAGCCGAAGGAGCGATCCCAGCCGGTGCGCCATTGGCTCACGGAAACGTCGTCCTGCCGGTAGTAGCCGACCCACGTGTTGCCGAGCGCGGAGGTGTAGCGAAGGTTGGTATCCACGCCGCGGGTGTGGTCGGAGAAGTCGTAGCGCCCGACCGTGAGCTTGAACGGACGCTCGATCGCCGCCTCGTCGGCCGGCGCCGCCGTGGAGGATTCATCGCCCGCGGCGCGGGCCAACGGTGCAACGAGCGCGAGCATGATGGCCGCGCCCCGCGAAGCAATCATGACGCGGACGGAACCGCGATCTCCTTCTCGAGATAGCCCACGCGCACGCTGCCGACCTTCACCTTGAGCTTGCCCTTGCCTTCGACGACGAGGGTCACGAATTTCTCGTGCACGTTGCCGCGCGTCCACGGGAAGAACACGTTGGCGCCGTTGTAGAGCCCCTGGCCCCAGCCGTCGAGGTGGCCGATCTCGATCACCGCCTCGGCCGGTGCGGCGACTTTCACGCCGGATCCTGCGGCCGTGAGGCGCATCGGCTCCGAGAGCGGCAGCTTCTTCGCGGACGTGAGCCCGTAGGTGCCGAGATAGCCGCGATTGACGATGCGCAGCTCGATGCGCGTGAGATCGGGGCCGAGCCTCTCCTGCTTCACGATCTCGATCGCGACGCGGGGAACGAGCGCCGCGACGCGCAGGAAGGCGCGGCTTTGCGAAGCGCACACCTCGGCGATCTTCTCGTAGGGAGGATTGGAGATGCCCACGCGCGTGTCGAGGCCGCCCACTTCGACGTCTCCCAATTGCGGGTGCTTCACCTTGCGCCATTTGCCGAAGACGCGGCCCTTGTTGACCTCGCGGTCCCACTTCGCGAGCGCGATGAAGTCCTTGCGATCGAGGTGCGAGTACACGTCGACGAAGCGCTTCTTGCGCTGGATCCCGATCTGGGTGAACAGGTCCCAGAGCTCGATCACGTACGCGAGCGCCCCGCGCTGGTGGTACGCGTAGTCGGTGAGATCGCCTTTCAACGGCTTCTCGGGCTGGTACAGGAATTCGTGGAAGCCGCTTACGGTGGGATATCCCGTGAACTCCGTCATCCACGCCTCGACCTGGCGATAGATCGCGAGGTCCTGCTGGTCCATCTTGTCGTCGGGTCTGTCGCCCAGGGGACGAATGAGAACGCCGCCGAACGTGTGGAGATTCAGCCACGCCATGATTTCCGGATGGGCGGTCGCGAAGTCCATGATCGCGCGAGTCTCCGGCGCGCTGCCCGGATAGTGCCCGGCGCCCTCCTGCTCGTGATCGGGCGCCCAGCTGTAGGGGAAGTTGCGGTTGAAGTCGTACTGGTTGTCCGAGAGGAAATACGGATCCGGGATGCGCCGGCCGTCGAAGTTGACGATGCGCCCCTCGGGATAGAGCTTGTAGTACGGCGGCGGATCCTCCGGCGAGCGCGGCACCATCACGCCGGGAAACTCGGCAAGCTCGACGAGCTCACCGTCTTCGGTCGAATGGCGCATGAAGCCGATCGTGCCGTCGCCGTCGAAGTCGTGGGCCTCCCAGTACGCGTGGCCCTTGTGCAGCCGCGCGTCGATCGGGCTCGAGCGCACGTAGCGCCCGCTCTTGAGCACCGCCTCCGCTCCGTCGGGCGAGATGCGCGGCACCACGTAGAAGAGCGACTCCCGGATCGCCTCTGCCATGTGGGGCGGCAGCGTATCGTTCCCGTGACGACGGGAATCCAGGTGGATGTCGATCACGTCCTCGGCGATCGCCAGCGCGACGCTCGATCCGCACACCTCGGTCGCGTGCATGTTCCCGTCGACCCACACCGCGGGGCGCGTGACCGCGGGATTGCGCCCGATGGTGAGGAGCGGAATGTCGCGTCCCTCGGCGGTGGCGCCGAGGCAGCTCAGGCGAACGAACTCGGGATGCTTCTTCGCCCACGCCTGAAGCTGCGCGGTGAGCTCGGCGTAGTCGAGGTATTTGGTGCGGAACATGGCGAAGGGCTCAGCGCTGTGGGTTTCGTAACTGCGTCATCGCGCCGTACACCAGGGAGCTCATCTGCTCGCGGTAGTACTTGCGGATCTCGCCGGGCGCGACGGTGCCGTAAACGACCACGAGCCGCTCCTTCGGATCGTTCCACCACGCGGTGCCGTTGGCGCCGTTCCAGAGGTAGTCCCCGACGCTGCCCGGGACCGAGGCGATGCCCTCGTGCACGCGCACCGCGACGCCGTAGCCGAATCCGTAGCCCTCGCGCTGCGGCTCGGTGCCGCCGACCTGGCTCTTGATGCCCGGACCGAGCTGGTCGCTCGTCATCATCGCCACGGTCTTCGGGCTCAACACGCGATGCCCGTCGATCGTGCCGCCGTCGAGGAGCATCTGGCCGAAGCGCAGGTAATCGCTCACGGTGCTGAAGGCGCACGAGCCGGCGCAGTCGAACTTCACCGGCTCGTCGAGGATCGCGATCTTCTGCGCCTTGCCCGTGAGCGGATCGCTGGGCAGGGGGCGCGCGAGGCGCTTGCGCTTCTCCGCCGGCACCTGGAACGTCGTATCGGGCATGCCGACCTTGTCCCAGACCGCGCCCTGCAGGTATTGGCCAAGGCGCACTCCCGTGATCTTCTCGATCACGAGCCCCAGCATGTCGATCGAGAAGCCGTAGTCCCACACGGTGCCGGGCTGGTAGAGGAGCGGCAGCGAGGCGAGCTTCGCCGCGAATTCCGCGGACGAGTATTGCGCGGCCGCGGGGGCGGACCCGGGCGGATAGAGCTTGTGCACGGCCGTGTCGCCGCGCGCGCCGTAGGTCAGGCCGGTCGTGTGGCGGAAGAGATCCTGGACGAAGATGGGCTTCGCCTTCTCCTGCTTCCCGTCGGCGCCCGCCACGCCGACCTTCATGTCGGAGAACGCGGGGAAATACTCGTCTAGGCGCGACTTGAGCGGCAGGCGCCCTTCCTCGTTCAGCGTGAGGCCCGCCACCGCGGTCATCGGCTTCGTCATCGAGGCAAGGTTGAAGATCGCGTCGAGCGGCATCGGCGTGCCCGCGGCCTTGTCGAGGTATCCGAACGACTTGAAGTAGACGAGCTTGCCGTCCCGCGCGATGGCCACGATCGCGCCGGGAACGCGGTTGCGCGCGATCTCGCCCTCGAAGAAGCGGTCGATGCGCGCGAGCCCTTCGCTCGAGAAACCGAGCTGTTCCGGCGGCGCCGTGGGAAGCGGCTGCGCGAGCGCCGCCGTGGTGGTCAGCAATGCCAGTGCGGCCGCGAGCAAACGCATCGGATTCTCCTCGTGGGGTTGTGCCCCGAGAAAAACGTCGGGGACGAACTTCGGCTATCGCAGGATGATAACCGAGGTCCGTCCCCGCTTGCCGGGACGCGTCGCTTTCCTAGGGGTGGAGATGCTCCGCGAAGAATTTCTCCATCGCCGCGTAGAAGTCGAACTGGTTCTCCTCGTTGCGGAAGCCGTGGCCCTCGTTGTCCTTCACCATGTACTGTACCTCGATGCCGCGCTTGCGCAGCGCCTCGACGACCTGGTCGCTCTCGTCCTTGTTGCCGCGGGGGTCGCGCGCGCCCTGCGCGATGAAGAGCGGCGTCCTGATGCGGTCGACGTGCATCACCGGCGATGTCGCGCGCAGGCGCTCGGCGTCCTTCTCGGGATGGCCCACCATGTCCTGGAACTTCGGCAGCAGCGGCTTCCAGTAGGGCGGGATCGTCTTCATGAACGTGAAGAGGTTGGCCACGCCCACGTAGTCGACCGCCGCGGCGTAGAGATCGGGCGTGAACGTGACGCCCGCGAGCGTCGCATAGCCGCCGTAGCTGCCGCCGTAGATGCCGATGCGCTTCGGATCGGCGATGCCCTGCGCGACGAGCCATTGCGCGCCGTCGGTGACGTCGTCCTGCATCTTGAGGCCCCACTCGCCGAAGCTCGCTTCCCAGAACTTGCGCCCGTACCCCGTGGAGCCGCGAAAGTTCGGCATCAAAACCGCGTAGCCACGATTGGCGAAGAACTGCGCTATCGAGTTGTAACCCCAGAAGTCGCGCCCCCACGGCCCGCCATGCGGAACGATGAGAGTGGGCAGGTTCTTTGCAGCGACTCCCCTGGGCAGGGTGAGATAAGCCGGAATCTCCAAGCCGTCAGAAGATTTGTAAGTGACGGACTTCATCTGCGCGAGCTGCTCACGCGGAAGCTTTTCCCAGATTCTGAATTGCGGCGTGATCTTGTGTGTCTTGCTGTCGAAGAGCACGGTCTGGCCCGGCTCGGTGTCGCTGTGAGCTGTGACCAGCCAGAAACGATCGTCGCGAGTGCGCGAACCCACATTAATTTCATACCCGGCAAAATGTTGCTCGAGCCAGTGATTGTCTGCGCCGAACTTCTTGTCTGGGAAATAGATCCTGGCACGGGCAGCGATGTACCAAGTCTCCTGCAGCTCATCGGTCGCTTCGGAAAAAAGCGCCCCGCCGAGATCGACTTTGCCCAGCGGATCGGATTCCACGATCTCAGTTT
>JADGRS010000113.1 GCA_017880705.1 Burkholderiales bacterium | reverse complement strand
GGATGTCGAAGCGTGATCGGATCGAGCGCGTCCGGTCCTTGAAGCAGGTTGCAGAGCACGGCGACATCGCGCACCGTGCGCGCCATCGTTCCGGGCGTGTCGAGCGTCGGGCTCAACGGCAGGATGCCGTGAGTGCTGATGCGCCCGATCGTGGTCTTCAACCCCGTGATGCCGCACCACGACGCGGGCTGGCGCACCGAGCAGCCGGTATCGGTGCCGAGCGCCCAGGGTGCAAGGCGCGCCGCCACGGCCACGCCGGAGCCGCTGCTCGATCCTCCCGGCGTGCGCGCGACTTCCCGATCCCACGGATTCCACGGCGTGCCCATGTGCTGGTTGGTGCCCCACGCGCCGCACGCGAATTCCACGGTGTGCGTCTTGCCGAGCACGATCATTCCCTGCGCCAGCGCGCGGTGAACGACCGTCGCCGTCGTGGTGGCGACGTGGTTCAAGCGGCTCGCAGAGCCTCCCGTCGTGACGCGCCCTTCGATGTCGATGATGTCCTTGATGGCGATCGGGACGCCATGAAAGGGGCCCAGCGACTGATTCGCGCGAATCGCCTTGTCGGCAGCAATGGCCGCGGTGCGCGCCTCCTTCGCGTAGACCTCGACGAACGCGTGCAGCTTCGGATCGTGCTTCGTGATTCGCGCGAGGAACGCATCCACAACGTCGACCGGCGAGAGGCGCTGCGCCGAGATCTCGCGTGATAAGTCCTGGGCCGAGGCCAGGCAGGGATCGGTGATCAGCCGCTACTCCATACCCACGAGCTTCGCTCCCTTGCGAAACAGCTCTTCGCCTCCCGGCTCGAACGGAAAGGTGAGGAGGAATTCCGAAATGCCATAACCGGGCGACGTTCGCCGCGCCGCCGCCGCGTGCAAGCGAGCTTCGTCCATCGAGCCGGCCAGCGCGAGAGAGTACGCCGCGATGGCGTGGATGTGAGGGAAGGCGTTCGGCCGCGCGGCGGCCTTGACGGCCCAACCGGCGGCGTCCTCGAACTGCTCGAGGCGCACGAGGGACATGGCGCGCGTCGCGAGCATTCCGAAGAGCATCGGATCGTGCGGGCTCAACCGCTGCGAGAGCTCGGCGTCGGTGATGGCGACGTTCGGATCGCCCACGACGGAGCGGACGAACGACAGGTTGTAGTGCCCGAGCGCGAAGTTCGGGCTCAAGTCGATCGAGCGCTCCAGCTCGACCTCGCACTCGTCCCATCGCTGGCGCAGGTACAGGGCGCGCCCCATGGCCCAATGCACCGCGGGGTCGCGATCGTCGATCATGAGCCCCTGCGATGCGGCTTCGTACGCGCGATCGATCGCCTGCTCGCGCTCGCCCCAACCCTGGAACGCATCCTGGTAGTGGGTGAAGGCAAGGCCGGCATACGCGCGCGAAAAAGTCGGGTCGAGCTTCAGCGCGGCGAGGAAGAACCGCTTTGCCTCGGCGTTGTCCGCCTTGCGATAGCGGTACATGTGCCACAGGCCGCGGTGGTACGCCTCCCACGCGTCGAGCGAGCTGGGCGGCTTGAGGATCGCGCGGGCGCTCTCGAGCGTCTCGATTTCCGCCGCGATCGAGGCGACGATGCGATCGCCGATCTCGTCGAGGAACAGGAAGGCGTCGTCGAGCTTGTGGTCGTACGCCTCCGTCCAGACGATCCGCGCGCTGCGCGTCTCCACGAGCTCGATGGTCGCATTGAAACGCCCGCCTCGAGAGCGCACCGATCCGCTGACGACATAGTCGACGTTGAGCCTCCGGCCGGCCTCTTCGGCTCCGATGCCGCGCTCGTGCAGCGCGAACACCGTGCCCTGCGCGATGACGAACAGGCTCCGCAGCTTGGCGAGCCGCGTGATGACGTCGTGGGCAAGGCCGTGCGCGATGCCGCCCGGGAGCGCCAGCTCGGCGGAAGGGGCGGCGAACGGCATCACCGCGATCGAGGCGCGGCGGCGCGCCGCCGTGGTGGATATTTCGGAGGCGCTCGCGACGACCTCGACTCTTCCTTGCGAGCGCGCCGCGCGCCAGGCGTCGCGAAGCGGCGCGCTTTCGAGCCCTTCGGCTTCGAAGAGGCGCGTGGTCGCGGCAACGTGCTCATCGCCCTCGAGGATGCGACCTTGTCCTGCGAGCGCCGCGAGGAGGGCGTGATGAACGCGTGGGTCGAACGGCGCAAGCTCGCGCCACTGGTCGAGATAGGCGAATGCCTCTTCGTCGGGAACGCTCGCGACGATGCGCTCGAGGAACGCCACCCGGCAGCCGCGGAAGTGGCGCCGCTGCGCGGTGAGCCAGCCGTCGAACGTGGGGTTGAGGTCCATGTCCAGGCCGTCGAGGAACTCGCCGCCGAAGAGCGCGGCGAGCTCGCGCAGGCGTTCGACGGCGAGCGTTGCGACGCCCTGGTCGGCGGCGCGCGCGATTTCGAGCGCATCCACGAAGCAATCGGAGAGATCGAGCCGCACCGCATCGCCGGCGGTCAGCACACGCGGACGGGATTCTTCGTCCAGTAACCCCCGGAGCTTGCTGAGGCACCAGCGCAACTCTCCGCGAGGATCGTTGGGCGCGTCCCAGAGCAGGTCGCAGAGCTGCTCCCTCGAGACGGGCCGCGGCGCGAGCGCGAGGTAGGCGAGAAGCGCGCGCACCTTGCGCGAGGCCGGCAGCGGCAGGGTCCGGCCTTTCCGGCCGATGCGCAGGGGCCCGAGCATGCTCAGGTGCATCGATTCCACGGTGATTTCCACGCTGGCTACCACGCCCACCTCGAATGATCACGGGTCGTGAGGGGTCTTTGGGACCGTAATCATCTCACCAAATCCGCGTGAAGGAGATCGAATTGGGTGCCTGGCTTTCGCTCTTGTACGGCGTAGTGTCGTACGTGTTTTTTCTCGGGACGTTCGCATACGCGATCGGCTTCATCGGAAACGTGATCGTGCCGAA
Organism: Burkholderiales bacterium; assembly: GCA_017880705.1. Lineage (GTDB taxonomy): Bacteria > Pseudomonadota > Gammaproteobacteria > Burkholderiales > Usitatibacteraceae > Usitatibacter. The sequence continues at coordinate 5,830 of JADGRS010000113.1, read as the reverse complement.
GTCGGTCGATACGGGGACTCCGGCGCCGCTCGCCGAGGCGTTGATCGTGAACCTCCTGCTGCTCACGATCTTCGCCCTGCAGCACAGCATCATGGCGCGGCGCTCGTTCAAGCGCTGGTGGACGCAGCTCGTATCGCCGGCCGTGGAGCGAAGCACCTTCGTGCTCGCCGCCACGCTCGCCCTCGCGCTCCTGCTATGGAAGTGGGTGCCGATTCCCGAGCCGGTCATCTGGAGTGTCCAAAGCCCCGTGATCTCGCAGCTGCTGTGGGGCGTCTTCTGGCTTGGATGGGCGACGCTGCTGCTTTCGACATTCCTCATCAACCACTTCGAGCTCTTCGGCTTGCGCCAGGTGCTCGCGCAAGCGATGGACCGCGAGATTCCAGAGCAGGAATTCAGGACGCCGCTCCTCTATCGCTACGTTCGCCATCCGATCTACCTGGGCTTCGTGCTCGCATTCTGGGCAACGCCCGTCATGACCGCGGGACATCTTCTCTTCGCGATCGGCGGCACCGGCTACATCCTCGTGGGCATCTGGTTCGAGGAGCGCGACCTGATCGCGCAGTTCGGCGAGAAGTACCGGCGCTATCGCGCGCAGGTGGGAATGCTGCTTCCGGGCCGGAAGAGTTCCATTTGAAGACACCAACCCAACCCTGAAGGAAAACGAACATGAATGCATCGACCGCAACTCTCGGCAAGAAGGACCAGCCCGCGCCCGTCGACCTCAAGGCATTGAAGGCTCGCCAGCACGGTGCGTGGTCCTCCGGCGACTACGCCGTCGTCGGAACCACCCTGCAGATCGTCGGCGAGGAGCTGTGCGAAGCCCTCGACCTGCGCTCGGGGCAGAAAGTGCTCGACGTGGCCGCCGGCAACGGCAACGCGACGCTCGCCGCGGCGCGCCGCTGGTGCGAGGTCGTTTCCACGGACTATGTGCCGGAGCTGCTCGCGCGCGGCCGCAAGCGCGCCGAGGCCGAAGGCCTGTCGTCGATAAAGTTCGAAGTCGCCGACGCGGAGGAGCTGTCATTCGCCGACGCGACGTTCGACGCGGTCGTCTCGACGTTCGGCGTCATGTTCACCCCCAACCAGGACAAGGCCGCCGCGGAGCTGCTGCGGGTGTGCAGGAGCGGCGGCAAGATCGGCCTGGCCAACTGGACGCCCGATGGCTTCATCGGGCAGCTCTTCAAGGTGATCGGCAAGCACCTGCCGCCGCCTGCCGGCGCGAAATCGCCCGCGTTGTGGGGAACGGGCCCGCGCATCGCGGAGATGTTCTCGAAGTCCGCCGTCTCCATCACCAGCGAGCTGTGCGACTTCACCTTCCGCTACCGGTCACCGACGCACTTCCTCGATGTGTTCAAGACCTACTATGGGCCGATGCTCAAAGCGTTCGCGGCACTCGACGAGGAAGGGCAGCAAGCGCTCAGGAACGATGTGCTTGGGCTGATCGGAAGGATGAATCGCGCCGTCGACGGCACCATGGTCGTCGCGAGCGAATACCTGGAGATCGTCATCGTCAAGCGCTGATCGCGGGCACCCCAGTGTCCTCACCCCCTCGGGTAGGAATCATACCCGGGGATTTGCAGAAAATTCCCGTCTGCGCGCCGCGGGCGCTACTGCTGGCTCGCGAAGAAGTTGAGGATCGCCTCTTCCTCGTCCTTGTCCACCTTGTCGAGGCGCAGCTTCATCTTGTCGTCGAGCGGGCGCTTGCCGGTGCGGAAGCTGACGAGCTGCGCCCTGAGGTAGGGCGTCCACTGGCCGGCGAGGATGCCGTTGTCCTCGTCGGGCGAGCTGCCGTTGTTCTCGTGGCATTTCTCGCAGCGAAGCTTGTAGAGCGCGACACCCCGCTGCGCCTTGGCCGCGTCGAACGTTTGCCTGGCGCGCACGAACTTCTGGTCGGCGAGGTACTTGGCGACCGCATCGACGTCAGCGTCGCTCAAGTCGGCGACCACCTTGCACATGTCCGACTTGGTGCCCTTCTTCGGGCCCGACGGGATCGTCACCTCGGCGCACGTGCGAATCTTCTTCTTGAAGTTCTTGATGCTCTCGACGATGTACTTCGCGGAGTAGCCGCCGATGATCGGGATCGCCGATTCGCTGCTCGCGCCACCCTTGCCGTGGCATACGGAGCATGCCTCGAAGACCGTGGCGCCGTCGGCCGCGAGCGCGGCGGTCGCGACTGAGAGGCCGATCGACGCCGAGGCGAGGAGCACGCACAGTGCCCTGGGAGTGTGACGAATCATGGGAGGAGGCTCCTTACCGCACCTTGAGGTTGAATTTCCAGCTCGTAGCGCGGCGGCTCTCGCCAGGGCGAGGCCTCGGCGGGCACGGCGACCGGCTGCGCTTCACCGGCATCGTAACCGTCGTCGAGCTTGAAGCGCGCGACCGACTCCATCAATTGTTCCGCCTGGTCCCTCATGTTGTCCGCCGCCTGCGCCGACTCCTGCACGAGCCCCGCGTTTTGCTGCACGACGCGATCCATCTGCGTCACCGCGCCGCTCACCTGCTCGATGCCGGAGAGCTGCTCGCGACTTGCATTCGCGATTTCGGACATCATCACGGACACGCGCTGGACCGATGTCACGATCTCCTCCATGGTGCTGCCGGCCGCTTCGACCAGCTTCGTTCCTTCGCCGATCTTGCTCACCGAGTTCTGGATGAGGCCCTTGATCTCCTTCGCCGCCGTGGCGCTACGCTGCGCGAGGGCCCGCACCTCGGAAGCGACAACCGCGAAACCCCGGCCTTGATCGCCGGCGCGCGCCGCCTCCACGGCGGCGTTCAGCGCCAGGATGTTGGTCTGGAATGCGATGCTGTCGATCACGCTGACGATGTCCGCGATCTTCTTCGAAGCGTCCGAGATGCCGCCCATCGTCCCGACCACGTTGGCCATCGCCTTGCCGCCCTTGGCTGCGGTGTCGGAGGTGACCGAAGCCAGCGCGTTGGCCTGGCGCGCGCTTTCGGTGTTCTGTTTCACCGTGGTGGCGAGCTCTTCCATGGACGAGGCGGTTTCCTCCAGGCTCGCGGCCTGCTCCTCGGTGCGGCTGGAAAGATCGGCGTGGCCCGCGGCAATCTGCTTCGAAGCGATACCCACGCCCTCGGCGGAGCTGCGGATCATCGACACTGCCTCGGCGAGGCCGTCGCGCATCTTGAGCAATCCCATCAGCAGCCGGCCCGTCTCGTCGCGCGACGACGTTTCCACCTTCACCGTGAGGTCACCCTCGGCGACCCGATCGACGACGCTCACCGCGTGCGCAAGCGGCCTGACGACCGTGCGCATGATCAGCAACCCGCAGGCGACCAGGGCAACGAGTGTCGCCGCCGCGATCACGCCAAGGCTCAGCCCCAATCCTCGCGTCGCCTGCTGGCGCGCGGCGCCGACCGCCGTGTCGGCTTCGTCCCGCATGACCTTCACGAGCTCCTCGAGCAGGTCCGCGGGGGCGTCGTCGATCCCCTTCACCTCGGCATCGATCTTCTTCGCGTCGAATCCGGAAGCCTTGAATGACTCGAGGGCCTCGCGGTACTTGGCTCCCATCGCGGCATGCTTGGCGAGGAATTCATCGAGCAGCACGCGTGCCCTGGCCACTTCGATCACACCGTGCAGTTTCTCGGCGCCGCGCCTCACCTCGCGCTCGCGAAACGTGAACTGCTTCCAGCTTTTCTCCAGGGCGTCGGCGTCGTGCCCGCGCACCAGCACGCTCATCCACTGCTGCACCTGGTCCTTGAAGGTGGACTCGAGGGCCTGCGTCTCGATCGCCTGCGCCATCAGCGTGTCGTTGACTCCTGCGACGGTCGCGAGGCCGTTGCGCGCCGCTGCGAATCCGTACAAGGCGCCCGCGACCACCATCGCGATGCCGAGCGCGAATACCGCCAGGATCTTGTTGCGTATGCTGTTGGCAATCCACTTCATGCGCTCTCCAACTTCAGTCGGTCACAACCGCATCTGGAAGAGAATTCCGACCAGTGTGTTGCGATAGTCCTGCGGTCCTGCATCGAGGTATGCGGCGTTGTTCGCCGGCATCGGGTTGGCCGCCACGCCGTCGTAGTGCCAGTCGCGGATCCTGCCGGACTCATAACGAACGAGGATACGCAGCGACAAGTCCTTCTTGAGAGGGACGACGACGCTTGCGTTGAAAATGGTTTGCGCGAATGTGAGGTCGGAGAAGCCGCTCCCCGCCAACGCGGTCTGCACGGCGCTCATGCCGAGGGCCGCCGGGTTGTAGGTGTAGCCGATCTGCGTGCGCCCGAGCGTGCGGCTGAAATCGCCTTCCATCTTGGCCTTGCCGAGGTCGTACTTGAAGCCCACGCCGATCACGGAGTTGCGATCCTTGGAGGCGACGTCCCACGCGCGGCTCTCGGGAAACTGCGGGCTGGTTGCCGACGCCACGCTGCAAACATCGCTCCAGTTCCCGGCGACGATGTTCTGCGTGGTGATGAGGCTCGTCCCGGCCGGCGTTGCCGGCGCCGCGGTGCCCGTCACGACGTCCTGGACCACGCCGTTGCTGTAGAAGTAATAGGTGTGGCCGAGGATGCAGCTGTTGGGCTGGACGCCGCGCTGCTGCATCTTTCCCGTCTGGTACGTTGCGAATCCGTACACCACCGCCGTCGAGCCGGCCTGGTAGCTCAGGTCGAAGGTCAGTGAATTCGAAGCCTGGTGGCCGGTGCGTCCGTAAGGGCTCGGAAATTCCGCGTCCTTCAGCTGCAGCGTCATCGCGCCGTCGAGGGTCGGAAGGAACGAGTAGTTGACGCGCCCGTTGAGGATGTTCTGGTTCCTGTCGGCGAGATCGAAGCTCCGGTACTGCTCGATGGTGTGGAACCAGGTGGACATCCCCACGTTGCTGGCGGTGGGCGTCGGTCCCAGGCTCGCGCTCACGAACGGCTCGTAGGGATTGGAGTTGTATTCGCTGCCGGTGCGGCGTCCATACTCGTAGGAGATGCGGATCATGCCGTCGATGGTGCCGCGATCGACGAAGCCCAGCTTGATCTTGTCCTCCGACGTGCGGTCGCGTTCGCGGAATTCGCGCCGGAAGCTCTCCTGCTCGATCGCGGCGTTGACGCTCTGCGCCTTGCCGAGCCGGTAGTCGGCCGCGACGCTCGTGGTGAGCTGCTTGTAGTCGTAGGGAACGCTGCGGATCGGGATGTTGCCCGCCGATGGCACGAGGTTCAGCGCCTGGGCGGCCGCGAGATTGCAGTTGACCGCGTTGTACGCGTTGACCGATGTTCCGGCGGGGTTCGCGCCGGCGGTTGTGTTGGTGGTCACCAGCGACAGGCCGCTGCCGTCGTTGAGCAGGCGCCCCCACTGTCCGGTGAGCGGATTGCATGACTGGTATTGCATCGAGTTGCCGGTGTCGTAGTAGCGAACCTTGCCCCTGACATCGAGGCCGTTCGCGGGCCTGAGCGAAAGTCCGAGATCGACCAGCCGCGTGTCGATCCGCGCCTCGGCCGTCTGGCGGCTCAGCGCGGCGGGCGTGTTCCACATGTTCGCGAGCGACGCTCCTCCAGCCGTCACCGTGCCGCCCGTCAGCGCCAATTCCGTCGGCGCGACGAGGTTGTCGTTCTGGCGCATCGATCCGAGCGCCACGGTCGCCGTGAAGTTGCCGCGGTAGAGATCGGGAAGGGCGCGCGCATATTCGCCCTTGACGTTGTAGGCCTGGTTATCCGGCGGCAGGTCGAAGCGGGCTTGCGTGAACGTGGTGGGGGCCAATCCGTTGGTGCCGTTCAGGGTGATGAACAGCGGGTTCTGAACGGTCATCGTGTCGATGTCGTTGCGGAAGAACGATGCCGATGCGCGCAGGTTGAAGCTGCTGGTGGCATCGCTGAACGAGACGCCGGCCAGGATGTC
>JADGRS010000457.1 GCA_017880705.1 Burkholderiales bacterium | reverse complement strand
GAGCGCGTGCACGCACGCGACTGGATTGCGCTTATGAGGCATCGAGCTCGACGCGCCCACGCCGGGCTGCGGCGGCGCCTCGAGCATTTCGCCCACTTCGGGCTGCGCGAGGAGCGACACGTCGCGCGCGATCTTGCCCGCGGTGAGGACCGCCTGCCCCACGCGATCGAGGAGATCGACCCAGGCGTTGCGGTGAACGTGCCACGCGGGCGCATCGGCGAGCCCCAGCTGCAGCGCCATGCGATGGCGCACCGCCGGGCCCTTGGCGCCGAGCGCGTCGAGCGCGCCGACGGGACCGCCGAACTGCACCGCCAATCCGCGCGACTGCGCCTCGGCGATGCGCTCGCGGTCGTGCGCGAGGGCCATCGCCCATCGCGCGATCTTCAGTCCCGCGGTGATCGGCAGCGCGGGCTGCATCAACGTGCGCCCCAGCATGGGAGTCGCGCGGTGCTCGCGCGCGCGGCGGGCGAGGGCGCGCACCGCCGCATCGAGCTCCCGGTCGGCTTCCTCGAGACAGCTCTTCAGGCAAAGCGCCATCGCGGTGTCGAGCGCATCCTGGCTGGTGGCCGCGAAGTGCACGTGCACCGCGGCTGGCTTCGACACGAGCGAGACTTCGGCGACGAGGGCCTTCACGAGCGGCACCGCGAGCGTCGCGGAGCGCTTCGCCTCGCGCACCAGGCCCTCGACGTCGACGTCGATGCGCTCGCATGCGGCGGCGATCGCGGCCGCGCTCGCGGCCGAAATCACGCCCTCGGCGGCCTCGGCTTCGGCGAGGGCGCGCTCGAAGGCGAGCATGGCGCGCAGGAAGGCCGGCGCCGCGAACGCGGCTTCGAACGAGGGACGGGCGAGCGTGCGGGCGACGAGGCTTCCGGACATCGCGCTAGAACGCGAAGAAGACGGTTTCGCCTTCGCCTTGCAGGCGCACATCCCATCGGAACTCGCCGTCGCCCGTCGCCGTGGCGACCAGGGTCTTCAGGCGCGGCGACGAAGCGATCGCCGACATCATCGGATCCGCGCGCGCCTTGTCTTGCGCCGCGAGATACACGCGCGTGCGCAGCGCCTTCAGGAGCCCGCGCGCGAAGATCGCGATATCGATGCACGGCGCGGCTCCTCCCGGCATCGAGGTCTCGATGCGGAAGGTGCCGTCCTTGGACGTCTCGACGCGGCCGAACCCGTGGGGGTTCTTCGCGCCGCTCGTCGCGGCGGGCACCGTTCCCCGGGGAGACTGCTGCCACGTCTCGAGCATCGCGTCGCCGACGGGATCGCCGGCGCCGTCGACGATGCGGCCCGTGAGCACGATGCGCTTGCCCTCCTCGGCGAAGGCGACCTTGCCGCCGTCGCGCCAGCGCAGCCCTTCGTGGAAGAAGGGCCCGATCGTTTGCGATGGAGTGCGGTCCATTCTAGATTCCTAGCGGCGTGGACTTCGCGCCGGCGAGCACGATGTCGAAATGGTAGCCGAGGGCGATGCCCTCGATTCCGCTCTCGAGCGCGAGCGACGAGATCATGCGCTTGCGGGCGGCCGGATCGGGAACGCTGTTGTACACGGGGTCGATGTCGAGCAGGGGATCGCCCGGGAAGTACATCTGGGTGACGAGGCGCTGCACGGGCGCGTTGCCCAGAAGCGAGAAATGGATGTGCTGCGGGCGCCAGGCGAACGGATGGTTGCGCCAGGGATAGGAGCCCGGCTTCACCGTGACGAAGCGATATTCGCCCTGCGCGTTGGTGAAGGTTCGCCCGATGCCGTGGAAGTTGGGATCGAGGGGCGCGTCGTGCGTGTCGCCCGGATGGTGATAGCGTCCCGACGCGTTCGCCTGCCAGATCTCGACGAGCGAGTCGCGGATCGGCCGGCCGTCGGCGTCGAGAAGGCGGCCCACGAGGACCATCTTCTCGCCGAGCGGCGCGGATTTTCCGTGGATGGTGAGGTCGTTGTCGCCGTCGCGCACGAATCCCTTCGGCACCAGCGGTCCCGGAACGTCGAGCGCGCCCCGCGGAAGCTCGAGGAGCTTCTCCTTCGGTGAGCGAAGGAGCGTGCTGCGGTATCCCGGATACAGATACGGTGGATCGATCGTGGGCGGGGTCATGTCGTTCACGGAGCTCTCCTCGATTCAGCTGCCCAGCGCGGCGATCATCGCCGGCACATAGCTTTGGTCCGAAACCACCACGAGCATCTCGACGCTCGAGCGCAACGTCCTCAGCGTCTCGTCGTCGCCTTCGAGCGCCTGCGGGGGAACTATATACAGGCCCGTGACCGGATGGTTGCGGCTGTGCGCGATGCCCGCCACCACCGGCGCGAGGCCCACGTCGTCGCCCCGACACGCGACGAGGAAGATCATGTCCGCCGCCATGAGGCCGCGCTGGAGGTCGCCGCCGCCCGCCTTGATGGCCGCCACCGCGTCGCCGCCCGGGGCGTGCTTGGCGAGCACGTGCACTTCGAGGTGGGCGAGGCCTTCGCCCCTCAACGTGCGCGCGACCTCCGCGCCGCCGATGCCGAGCCCCACGACCGCGATGGAGCGCGGCTTCGAGTTGGCATCCTGGATGCGGCCGGGCAATCCAAACGCGGGTCGCACGCCTGGCGAGAGCACGCTCACAGCGTCTCCCCATCCTTGAGAACTCCCGCCGCGCGCAGCGAACCCTCGAGCCACTTGGGACTCAGGTTCCTGCCCGCGACGATGTCGGCGATGCGCGCGCGCTCGTCGGCCACCTTCTTCGCCGCCGCGTCGAGGAGGGTTGCGGCCTTCTCGCGCTCGACGACCACGACTCCATCGGCGTCGCCCACGATGAGGTCGCCGGGCTGGATCGCGACGCCGCCGCAGGAAATGGGCCAGTTGATGCGCCCCGGAAC
>JADGRS010000456.1 GCA_017880705.1 Burkholderiales bacterium | reverse complement strand
TTGCCGCTCAACGCCAGCGAGCAGTGGAACGGCACGGTGGCGGACGACAAGTCGCCGCTCAGCGCCAGCGGACACAGGAATTGCGTCGTGGTGGATGGGAAGTCGACGCGAGATGCAGGCTGAACAGCGTCGTGGCGGATGAAAGTCGCCGCGAAACGCAAAATACACAACGGATGAAACTATGAAGATCGCTCAGGAATTGCGCAGCGGCAACGTGATCATGGTGGGCAAGGATCCCATGGTCGTGCTGAAGGCGGAGTACAACAAGGGTGGCCGCAACTCAGCCACCATGAAGATGAAGATGAAGAACCTCCTCTCCGGCTCGGGGATGGAGACCGTCTTCAAGGCCGACGAGAAGTTCGAGCTGCTGATGCTCGACAAGAAGGAAGTGACGTATTCGTACTTCGCCGATCCCATGTACGTCTTCATGGACGGCGAATACAACCAATACGACATCGAGAAGGAGAGCATCGGCGAGGCGGTGAACTACCTCGAGGACGGGATGACCGGCGAGGCGGTGTTCTACAACGGCCGCGCGATCTCCTTCGAGCTGCCGACCACCGTGGTGCGCCAGGTGATCTACACCGAGCCGGCGGTGCGCGGCGACACGTCGGGCAAGGTGCTGAAGCCCGCGAAGCTCTCGACCGGCTTCGAGGTCCAGGTGCCCGCCTTCTGCGCCACCGGCGACAAGATCGAGATCGACACCCGCACCCACGAGTACAAGCGGCGCGTGAACGCCTGAATCGCCGTTCCCGCGCAGGCGGGAATCTGCAAGCAAGGGCGCCTCGGCGCCCTTTTCTTTTGTTTAGAGAACTCAAGACGATCACACGGAGAACACGGAGGTCGCACGGAGCACACGGAAAACCCACGAGCGTGCGTCGAAGATTCGCGAACGGTTTGCAGTGTCGCGAAATGCCGCCCTGGAATTTCTCAGTGGATTTCCGTGCGACCTCCGTGTTCTCCGTGTGATCGTCTTGAAAGCGCCAGCGACAGATCGTCCTGTCAGCGCCGGCGGCCAAGCTGCCTTACAATTTGCCCATAGAGAGCGAGGAGCACGACATGCGCATCCACAAGTTGGCCGCCATCGGCGGCGATGGAATCGGTCCCGAGGTGATCGCCGCGGGCCTCGACGTGCTCGAGACGCTCGCTACTTCCGACGGCGGGTTCCGCTTCGAGGTGGAGAGTTTCGCGTGGAGCTCGGACTTCTACACGAAGCACGGGCACTACATCCCGCCGGGCGGCCTCGAGAGGCTGAAGGAATTCGACGCGATCCTGTTCGGCGCGGTGGGAAGCCGGGAAGTGCCCGACCACGTGTCGCTGTGGGGGCTGCGCCTGCCGATCTGCCAGGGCTTCGACCAGTATGCGAACGTGCGGCCCACGCGTGTCCTCCCGGGCGTGAAGAGCCCGCTCGCGAACGGGCATGAGATCGACTGGGTCGTGGTCCGCGAGAACTCCGAGGGCGAGTACGCGGGCATGGGCGGGCGCTCGCACCGCGGGCTCCCGATCGAGGTCGGGACCGAGGTCGCGGTGTTCACGCGCGCGGGCGTCGAGCGCATCCATCGCTTCGCCTTCGGCCTTGCGCGCACGCGGCCCCGCAAGCACCTCACGCTCGTGACCAAGTCGAACGCCCAGCGCTTCGGCATGGTGATGTGGGACGAGATCTTCTTCGAGGTCGCGAAGGACTATCCCGACGTGAACGTCGACCGCGAGCTCGTCGACGCGATGACGACGCGCATGGTGCTCAAGCCCGCGACGCTCGACGTGATGGTCGCGACCAACCTGCACGCCGACATCCTCTCGGACCTCGCCGCGGCGCTCGCGGGAAGCCTCGGCATCGCGCCCACGGCGAACCTGAACCCCGAGCGGAAGTTTCCGTCGATGTTCGAGCCGATCCACGGCTCGGCCTTCGACATCACCGGCAAGGGCGTCGCCAATCCGATCGCGACCTTCTGGACCGCCTCGATGATGCTCGATCACCTGGGCGAGCACGATGCGTCGCGCCGGCTCATGAACGCGATCGAGCGCGTCACGGCGAACGGCGTGCATACGCCGGATCTCGGCGGCACGGCGAAGACGATCGACGTGACCAAGGCGGTGCGCAAGGCGATCCTCGATGCGGCGAAGTCCGGGACGCAGCAGCTCGAACCCCTGAAACAGGCAACCTGAGGAACAGTCCATGGCGTTGAAACGGCCCTCGTGGGGCGCGGGGACGGTCGTCGTCCTCGAGCACGACTCGAAGATCCTGCGCGACAACCCGCTCGGCGATCCGCACCTGCGCAAGCTCGCGGTGTGGCTCCCGCCTCAGTACGACGAGGGCGCCACGCGCGGCGCGGGAAGGCGCTTCCCCGCGTTCTACGACCTCGTCGGCTTCATGGGCTCGGGGCTCGCGCACGTGGGCTGGAAGAACTTCAGCGAGAACGTCGCCGAGCGCGCCGCGCGCCTGGTCCACGAGAAGAAGATGGGCCCGGCGATCATCGTCTTCCCCGATTGCTTCACCGCGTTGGGCGGCAACCAGTACGTGAACTCGTCCGCGATCGGCCGTTACGCGGACTACATCACGCAGGAGATCGTGCCCTTCGTCGACCGCGAGTTCCGGACGCTCGCCTCGCGCGAGCATCGCGGCTGCTTCGGCAAGTCTTCCGGCGGATACGGCTCGATCATCCACGGCATGAAGTATCCGAAGACGTGGGGCGCGATCGCGGATCATTCGGGCGATGCGTACTTCGAGTTCGTCTATTGGCACGACTGGCCGAACACGCTGAACGAGCTTTCGAAGTATCGCGCCCGGGCTGTGAAGCACGGCGCGCTCGACGTGATGAAGCTCGAGGAGGGCGCGGGCGACGGCGTGGACGACGGGCG
>JADGRS010000112.1 GCA_017880705.1 Burkholderiales bacterium | reverse complement strand
CGCGGCGAACGACGAGAGCTGGTCCACCATCGTGTTGATGGTGTTCTTCAACTCGAGGATCTCGCCCTTGACGTCCACCGTGATCTTGCGCGAGAGATCGCCCCGCGCCACGGCCGTCGTCACGTCGGCGATGTTGCGCACCTGGCCCGTCAGGTTCGAGGCCATGTAGTTCACCGAGTCGGTCAGGTCCTTCCACGTGCCCGACACACCCTCCACCTTGGCCTGTCCGCCGAGCTTGCCTTCGGTTCCCACCTCGCGGGCCACGCGCGTCACTTCCGATGCGAAGCTGCGCAGCTGGTCCACCATCGTGTTGATGGTGTTCTTCAGCTCGAGCACCTCGCCCTTCACGTCCACGGTGATCTTCTTGGACAAGTCGCCGTTCGCGACCGCCGTCGTCACCTGCGCGATGTTGCGCACCTGCGAGGTGAGGTTGCCGGCCATGGAGTTCACCGAGTCGGTCAGGTCCTTCCAGGTGCCCGCGACACCCTTTACCTTCGCCTGGCCGCCGAGCTTTCCCTCGGTGCCCACCTCGCGCGCCACGCGCGTCACTTCCGAGGCGAAGGATCCGAGCTGGTCCACCATCTTGTTGATCGTCTTGGCGGTGCGCAGGAATTCGCCCTCGAGGGGGCGATCGTTGACTTCGAGCGCCATCGTCTGCGAGAGGTCGCCCTGCGCCACGGCGCCGATCACCCGCGCGGTCTCCGACGTCGGGTGGACGAGGTCGTCGATCAGCGCGTTGACATAGTGGATCTGGTCGCGCCAGAAGCCGCGCACGTCGCCCATCTCGGCACGCTGCTTCAGCTTGCCTTCCTTGCCGACGTGCTGGCGCAGGCGCGAGAGCTCCTCGGCCATGCGCTCGTTCAATTCCACCACCTCGTTGAACGTCTCCGCGAGCTTGCCCTGCATGCCGCTCCATTCGACGGGAAGGCGCACCGAGCTGTTGCCCTGCTTGAGCGCCGTGAGCGCCGTGAGGAGCATGCGCGCCTCGGCGGGAGTAAGCACCGCGCTCGCGCCCGAAGGTCTGCTGTTCTTGTCCTGAGCGCGCTTGCGAGTCGCGACGGCCGAGCCCGTCTCACTCATGGTCTTGACCTCTTTCATCTGCCATGTCCTTCCTGGGTAGGGGTCCCAAGGTAGCGTTGGATGATGTGAATCTGCGCGCCGATGTCGCCGCCCAACGACGGCCGGGCGCGAGCACGCCCTTTCCGTGCGGGCCAAATGAGTTTAAACCGGCGCCGAAGGGGAAAAATGTAGGACAAGGCCTACAGGGATGGGGCTCGCGTCGACGAGCGCTTCGTCGCGCGCGACTACGCCGCGGCGAGCGCGATGCAGACCTTTCCGTCGATCACCTGGACCGCGTAGGTCCTGATCGGCACCATGCACGGTGGCGCCTCGACGCGGCCGCTCGGAATGTGGAAGGCTCCATTGTGGAAATTGCACTCGACCACTTCGCCGTCGATCTCGCCCTCGGAGAGCGAGCCCGGACCGTGAGTGCACGCGTCGTCCGTCACGAAGAAACGTCCGCCCAGGTTGAATACCGCGAGGATCAGGCCGTCCTTCTCGACCTTGATCGACCCGCCCTCAGGCACTTCGGATGCGGAGCACAGATCCATCAGGGAGACGGCGTCGCTCATGGGCCAAGGCGCGGGAATTCGCAAGGATCGGGGCGCCGCCGGACCCGGCGACATTGACCGCATTTTAGCGCGATGCTAACTTGGACACCACTATGAGGAACGGCGTTCCACATAGGAGAACCACCGTGACGCCTCGCGGAAGGATTTCCCCATGAAAGCTGAGCAGAACGAACTTCTCGCCCGCACCGGGCCGGGCACGCCGATGGGCGAGCTCTTCCGGCGCTACTGGCTGCCGGTCCTTCTTTCCTGGGAATTGCCCGAGCCCGACTGCCCGCCGGTGCGCGTGAACTGCCTCGGCGAGCGCATGGTCGCATTCCGCGACAGCGAGTCGCGCCTGGGCCTCGTCGACGAGTTCTGCGCGCACCGCGGAGTGTCCCTCTATTTCGCGCGCAACGAGGAGCGCGGCATCCGCTGTCCTTACCACGGCTGGAAATACGACGTGACCGGCCAGTGCGTCGAGGTTCCGTCGGAGCCCGTGGAAAGCGGCTTCTGCCAGAAGATCAAGCTGAAGTCCTATCCCCTCGTCGAGCGCGGCGGCGTGATCTGGGTCTACATGGGACCCGCCGACCAGGCGCCGCCCCCGCCGGAGTGGGAATTCGCGACGGTGCCGGCGGAGCAAAGCTACATGTCGAAGCGCATGCAGGAGTGCAACTGGCTGCAGGCGATGGAGGGCGGCATCGACTCGAGCCACGTATCGTTCCTGCACAGCGGCGCGCTCAACACCGATCCCCTCTTCAAGGGATCGAAGGGCAACCAGTACAACCTCGGCGACAAGCGTCCCGTCTTCGAGGTCGTCGAAAGCGAGGGCGGACTCTACATCGGCGCGCGGCGCAACGCCGAGAATGGCCATTACTACTGGCGCATCACGCCGTGGGTGATGCCGTGCTTCACGATGGTTCCGCCGCGCGCCGACCATCCCATGCACGGCCACTTCTGGGTGCCGATGGACGACGAGAGCTGCATGGCGTGGAGCTTCGACTATCACCCGGTGCGCGCCCTGACCGAGCTCGAGCGCCAGGCGATGGAGGCGGGCAAGGGCGTGCACGTCCGCGTGGACCGGAATTTTCGCCCGCTGCAGAACAGGGACAACGACTATCTCATCGATCGCGCGGCGCAGAAGGCCGGCAGGACCTTCAGCGGCGTCGAGGGCATCGGCATGCAGGACGCCTCGCTGCAGGAAAGCATGGGGCCGATCCAGGACCGGACCAAGGAGAACCTCGTCTCGACGGACAACGGCATCATCATGGCGCGCCATCGCCTGATGCGCGCCGCGAAGGAGCTCGCCGCGAAGGGAACGACTCCACCGGGCCGCGATCCGGCGCACATGAAAATTCGCTCGGTCGCCGTGGTATTGCCGTCGGGCACGCCGTTCAAGGAAGGCGCGGGCGAGGCGCTGAAGGCGAAGGAAGGCGTTGCGCAGACGTCGGTCTAGAAGTGTGATTGGCCCCCGCCTTCGCGGGGGCTTCGGCAAGGAGCCTCAGGTTGGAAAAAGTATTGGCCGCGGTTCGCACGGGTCCGGGCAAGACCGAGCTCCAGGAATTTCCGATGCCGGACGTTCCCGAGGACAGCGCGTTGATGAAGATGGAAGTCGCCGGCATCTGCGGCACGGACGTGAAGCTCTACAAGACGCCGCCGTCGAGCGAGCCCGTGATCATGGGGCACGAGAACATCGGCTACATCGCCAAGGCGGGGCGCGAATTCACGCGGCGCAAGGGATTCAAGGAAGGCGACCTCGTCTTCGTCGAGCACTACGTGTCGTGCGGCAAGTGCGAGTGGTGCCACCTCGGCCAATATCGCCATTGCGAGAACACCGACTGGCGCTACAACCCGGATGCGATCCGCTACGGCTACACCTCCGCGCGCAAGCCCCCGCACTTGTGGGGCGGGTTCGCGCAGTACTTGTACCTGCCGTGGAACTGCGTCGTGCATCACGTCCCGGCGGGCGTGAGCCCGGAGCTCGCCGGCCTCGTGACGCCGATGGCGAACGGCATCGAGTGGTCGCTCTTCGACGGCGGCGTGGGCTACGACTCGACCGTGCTCATCCAGGGGCCGGGGCAGCAGGGCCTTTCGCAGACGGTGATCTGCAAGCAGGCGGGCGCTTCCCTCATCATCGTGACGGGCACCTCGAAGGACGGGGCGCGCCTGGAGGTGGCCAAGGCCCTGGGCGCGGACCACGTGATCGACGTGGACAAGGAAGATCCCCTCGCGCGCATCAAGGAGATCACCGGCGGCGGCAAGGGCGTGGACGTGGTGCTCGACTGCACGGCGGGCGCGGGCACCATCCCGATCCTTCTCGGCGTCGAAGCGTTGAAGCGCAAGGGCGGCACCATGGTCGTCCAGGGCGAGATGGCGGAATTCCCCAACTTCCCCATCGGGCGCGTCACGGTGAAGTTCATCACCCTCAAGAGCGCGCGCGGACACAGCTACAGGGCCTGCGAGCTCGCGCTGCGGCAGCTCGCGTCGAAGCGCTTTCCCCTCGAGAAGGTGACGACGCATTCGTTCGGGCTGAAGGACGTCGATCTCGCCATCAAATCGGTCGGCGGCAACGGCGTGCCCGACGTGATCCACGCATCGCTCCTGCCCTGGAAGTAGCGCGATGAACCTTTGGACGAATGCGGACGGCGAGCAGGCGGGGCCCGCGGGTCGTCCCGGGACAGCCGGGCACCTCGAGGCCGTCGAGCGCGTGAAGGACTGGACGCGCGTGCGTTTCGGACTCGGCGAAGGACAAACCATCCTGCTGCAGGAATCGGCGTGCAACCTCCCCGGATTTCCGCTCGCCGAGACGCTCGTCGCGTTCTGGACTGATGACGGCGAGCGGCATCATTTCAAGGTGTTCAAGCCCGTCGAGGAAGTCTCCGACGCGGATGTGCCGCCGTCGTGGATGAAGGACGCGCTCGCGGGCGACATCGCCTGCGAGTGCTGCTGATTCCGCCGGGACGGGAAAGGAATCCATGGCCGAGCTCACGTTGAAGACCGTCACCCGCACCCAGGGCGACAACGAGGCGCTCAAGAGCGGCGCCGTGAAGCCGCGCGGCTTCGAATTCGACTTCGTCGAGGTCGAGCCGCTCATCGACGCCTTCCGGCGCATGGTGCGCGAGCGCGAGTTCGACGTCTCCGAGATGGCGATGACGACCTACATCACCGCGCGCGCGCACGGCAAGCGCATCACCGGCCTGCCGATCTTCCTCATGCGCGCGTTCCACCACGGCGCCATCAAACGCAACGTGAGGTCCGGCATCGAGAACCCGAAGGATCTCGAAGGCAGGCGAGTCGGCGTGAATCGCGGTTACACGGTGACCACGGGATTATGGGCGCGCAGCATCCTCGCGCATCAGTACGGGGTCGACCTTTCCCGGATCACGTGGGTGCTCTCGGGCGACGAGCACGTGGCCGAGTACCGTCCACCCGCCAACGTAGTCCCGATCGAAAAGGGGAAGAAGATGGCCGAAATGCTCGCCTCGGGCGAGCTCGCCGCGGCGATCGGCGTCGACATCGATCATCCCGACGTGAAGCCGCTCATCGCGCGCCCGCAGGAGGCGGGGTACGATGCGCTGCGCGCGACGGGCCACTATCCGATCAATCACCTGATGGTGGTGAAGGACGAGCTCCTCGAGGAGCATCCCCACCTCGCCGCCGGGCTCTTCGATGCGTTCGCCGAGGCGAAGCGCCAATACGTCGAGCGCCTGAAGGCGGGCAGGATCCCCAATCCCACCGCGGTGGACGAGATGCACAAGCGCGTGATGGAAATCACCGGCGGGGACCCGCTTCCCTACGGCATCGAGCCCAACCGCAGGATGCTCGAGGAGCTCATCCAGAGCGCGCTCGAGCAGGGAATTCTCACCCACCCGGTCACGGCGGAAGACCTCTTCCCGAAGAGTACCCGCGCGCTCGTGGGGTGATAATCGGCACTGACAAGGGACAAGAAGAAATGGAGAAGGTGACGATCCCCGCGCTCCAGCAGATGAAGCGCGACGGGAAGAAGATCGTCGGCGTCGTCGCGTGGGACTACCAGATCGCGCAGATCGCGGATCGCGCCGGCGTCGACATCGTGTCCGTGGGAGACACGGTGGGCATCAACCTGTGGGGCCATCCCAACCCGCTCGAGGTGACGCTGGACGAGATGCTCGTCGTCGCCAAGGCGGTGCGCCGCGGCGTGAAGCGGGCGCTCGTGCGCTGCGACTTTCCTTTCGGGCCGCTCCAGGAAAGCCCCGAGGCCGCGGTGCAGGCCGCGATCCGCCTGGTGAAGGAAGCGTGCGTCGATCTCGTCAAGCTCGACGGCGCCGCCGACTTTCCCGAAGCCGTCGCCGCGGTCGTCGCGACCGGCATCCCGGTGTTCGCGCAGTTCGGCGTGACGCCGCAGACCGCGCTCGCGTTCGGCATCCAGTACAGCGACATGCTGAAGCCGGACATGCACCTTCCCGCGGCGATGACGTCGAAGCTGGTCGACGACGCGAAGCGCCTCGAGGCGGCCGGCGCCGCGCTCCTCGATTTCACCCATTCGGGCCCGGTCGCGGGGCCGGCGGTCGTGGCGGCGGTGAAGATCCCCGTGATCGGCGGGCTCGGCGGCGGGCCGTGGCTCGACGGGCGCATGCGCATGGCGCACGCGGCGATCGGCTACGCGGCGAGCGCGATCGACGCCAGGCCCGAGACCTATGCGAATGTCGCGCAGATCACGCTCGATGCGCTCGGCGCCTTCGCCGCGGACGTGCGCGCCGCGCGCCAGATCAGGGGCGGCATCCCAGTGAAGGCCAAGTGACGCGATGCCCACGGCGACCATCGGCGGCATCGAGACGCGCTACGAGGTGACCGGCTCGGGAGCGCCGCTGCTCATGTTCTCGCCCGGCGGATTCGACGCGACCGTCGAGAAGTGGTCGTCGCTCGGCGTGTACGCGCGCGTGAAGCTCCTCGAGCACCTGCCGAGGAAATACATGTGCATCGCCTACGATCGGCGCGAGACGGGGCAATCGGGAGGGCGCGTCGAACGCGTCGCCTGGCGGGACTTCGCCGCCCAGGGGCGCGGGCTTCTCGACCATCTTGGGATCGAGCGCGCCCATCTCATCGGCGGCTGCATGGGGTGCTCCGTCGCGATCGCCTTCGCGACGGCTTATCCGCAATCGACGATGAGCATGATCCTCTGGTGGCCCGTGGGCGGCGCGAAATATCGCATCAAGGGACAGCAGCGTTTCGCCGAGCACCTCGCGTTCGTGCAGCAACAGGGCCTGCAGGCCGTGATCGACCTCGTGGCCCGGGACGGCAAGCCCTTCGGCGCCGACCCGCGCGGCGGTCCCTGGGCCTCGGTCATCAAGAACGACAAGGCATTCGCCGCCGACTACGGCAAGCTGGATGCCGAACGATACAAGCTCATCGTCGCCGGCATGTCGCGCGTCCTGCTCGACCGCGATACGGCGCCCGGCGCGGAGCCGGAAGACCTGCTGCGCCTCGACATTCCGGCGCTCGTCGTCCCCGGCCGCGACGAGTCACACGCGACTTCGGCCGCGCGCTACCTCGAGGAGTGCCTGCCGCGTGCAGAATACTGGGACGTGCCCGCCGCCGAGCAGACCGAAGCCAATGCGCCCGCACGGATCCTGAAATTCCTCGAGGACGCCACCGCCCGATGATCATCGACATCCACGGTCACTACACCACCGAGCCGCAAGCGCTCCAGGCCTTCCGCGACAAGCAGCTCGCCGGCATCGCCGACGCCTCGCGCAAGCCCGCCTCCACCGACCTCGGCATCGGCGACGAGACGTTGGTGAAATCGGTCGAGCCGCAGCTCAAGCTCCAGAAGGAGCGCGGCAGCGACCTCACCGTCTTCTCCCCGCGCGCCTCCGGCATGGCGCATCACGTCGGCACCGAAGAGGTCGGCCAGCAATGGGCGCGGGTGAGCAACGATCTCATCCATCGCATCTGCACGCTGCTGCCGGACAACTTCGCGCCCGTCGGCCAGCTGCCGCAGTTTCCCGGCGCGCCGATCGAGCGCTCGATCCCCGAGCTCGAGCGGCTCGTGAAGGAGCTCGGATTCGTGGGCGTGAACCTCAACCCCGATCCCTCCGGCGGCTACTGGAAGTCCCCGCCGCTCACCGATCGCTACTGGTATCCGATCTACGAGAAGCTCGTGGAGCTCGAGGTGCCGGCGATGATCCACGTGACGTCGTCGTGCAACCCGGCGGTCCATGCCACGGGCGCGCACTATATCAACGGCGACACCACCGCGTTCATGCAGCTGCTGCAGGGCAACCTCTTCAAGGATTTCCCCGACCTCAAGTTCGTGATTCCGCACGGCGGCGGGGCCGTCCCGTTCCACTGGGGGCGCTACCGGGGGCTCGCGCAGGACATGAGGAAGCCGCCGCTCGGCGAGCACCTGCTGAAGAATGTCTTCTTCGACACCTGCGTCTATCATTACCCCGGCATCGAGCTCATGACGAAGGTGGTGCCCGTCGACAACATGCTGTTCGCCTCCGAGATGCTCGGCGCCGTGAAGGGAATCGATCCCGAGACGGGATTCCATTTCGACGACACCAAGCGATACGTGGACCAGGTGAAGGCATTGAGCGACGAGGATCGCTACAGGATCTTCGAGGGCAACGCGCGCCGCGTGTATCCGCGCCTCGACCGCCGGCTCGCCCAGCGCGGCAAGCCGGGGCGAAAGTGAAGGAGGGTTCGATGAACGACAAGACCACGCCGCCCCTTGCCGACATTCGCCGCGATTTCGAGCGCGTTTCCGCCGACATCGTGAAGAAGGCCTCGGGCTATGCGGCGTCGATCCTCGCCGACGTCGCCGGCCGGCGCGGCACGCTTGACGCGCGTATCCAGCCGCTGGCGCGCTCGATGCGCATGGCCGGCCCCGCGTTCACCATCGAGGTGCGGCCCGGGGACAACCTGATGATCCACGCCGCGATCACGATGGCGAAGCCCGGCGACATCCTGGTCGTCGATGGAAAGGCCGACCGCACCTGCGCCCTGATGGGCTCGATCATGATCAACGCGTGCGCGAAACTGGGCCTCGGCGGCGTGATTCTCGACGCGGCGCATCGCGACACGGAGGAGCTTCTCGAGCTCGGATTTCCCGTCTACTCCCTCGGCTCCAATCCGAACGGGCCCACCAAGTTCGTTCCGGGGCGCATCAACTGGCCCATTTCCTGCGGCGGCGTCGCGATCC
>JADGRS010000455.1 GCA_017880705.1 Burkholderiales bacterium | reverse complement strand
CCGAGGGATTCGAGCGCCGGGATGAGATAGCGGCGACGCTGATCGAGCTCGGCGCGACGCTTCTCGACGATCGCGATGGTACGCTCGTCGAAGCAAGCGAGTGCCGCATGCTGCGCGACGGCCGAGGGCGAGATGAACAGGTTCTGCGCGAGCTTCTCGATCTCGCGCACGTATTGCGGCGGCGCCACTAGCCAGCCGAGCCGCCATCCGGTCATCTGGAAGTATTTCGAGAAGCTGTTGATGACGAAGATGTCGTCGCCGGCTTCGAGGGCGGTATGCGCATCGACTCCGTAGGTGAGGCCGTGATAGATCTCGTCCACGAGCAGCGTCGCGCCCTTCTCCCGCGTGAGCGTTGCGAGCTCCACGATCTCCTCTGGCGTCACCATCGTCCCCGTGGGATTGGATGGTGTCGCGACCATGGCGATGCGCGTCTTCTCAGTCCAGTGGCGGCGCGCGATCTGCGCGTTCAACTGGTAGCGGCTCTCCGGCCCGACTGGAATGAGCTTTGGCACGCCGCCCAGCGTGTGCACGAAATGCCGGTTGCACGGATAGCTCGGATCGGTGAGGAGCACTTCGTCCTCGGGATCGAGGAGGACGCCCAACGCGAGCAATAGCGCAGCGCTCGAGCCCGCGGTGACGATGATGCGGCTCGCAGGGACTTCGACGCGGTAGCGGTCGCGGTAGAACTTCGAGATCGCCTTCCGCAGCTCGGCAAGTCCCAGCGCCGACGTGTAGAACATCGGCTTCGATTCCAGCGCGCGCTGCGCCGCCTCGACGATGGGCCGCGGCGTGGTGAAGTCCGGCTCGCCGATCTCGAGGTGGATCACGTCGCGGCCCTGCGCCTCGATCTCGCGCGCGAGGGTCTGGATCTCCATCACCTCGAAGGGCTCGATGTGAGCCATTCTCGCCGCGAGGTGGATGCGGGCGGGAGCGTCGTTCATTCCCGAAGCCAAGTGCAGGCTGCGCTAAACGCGCACCGCGCCGTCCAGCCTGGCAAGCTGTTGGTCGAACGTGCCGAGCGGGGAATGCCCTGCCTTCCGCGCGATCTCGACCAGAAGGCAGTCGGAAAAGCCGAGCGATGGTCGCCGGCGAAACTGGGCGAGGGCAGCAGCGACCACGTCGCGGTCCTGAAGGACCAGGTGCTTGTGATCGAGGAGCATCTCGATTGCCTTGGCGAGTTGGCGGTGCTCGAGGTCGTAAGCCGAGGCCAGCACCCAAACTGCCTCCGCGAGCGCCAGATGCGATACCCATGCGCCATTTGCCACGAAGGCCTCTGCAGCGCCAACCTGCCTTGGATCGTCGCGCGCGATCAGTCGGACCAGTACGTTAGTATCGGCCGCGGGCATGGCGCTTCCGGACCAGCTTGCGGATGCTGGCCTTCATCTGATCGGCAGAGACCTTCTTGGGCGCTCCCGCGGGGAAGATCGCCCCGTGGATGTCTTCCGAAGTGAACCTTCCCGCGGCGCGAACCACCACCTTGCCGTCCGCATCGATCCACTCGATGACCGAGCCCGGAACGAGACCCAGCCTGCGCCGCACTTCCGCCGGCACGGAAATCTGTCCCTGACTTGTCAGCTTGGAACGGGGAATGGCCATGAGGCATATTACCCCGGTAATGCGAGTCTGGCAATCGCCGTCTCTTCAGCGAAGGTTCTCGTCCCAGAATTTCTGCAGCCGCTTGGCCGAAACGGGAAGCGGCGTGCGAAGCTCCTGCGCGAAAAGCGAAATGCGCAGCTCCTCGATGAGCCAGCGGAATTCCTCGAGGTTGGGATCGCGCCGCCCCTCGTCTCGATCGGCCTTCACGCGCGCCTCGTAGTTGTTCCAGAGCGTCTGGACGTTCGCGGCGTGCTTCTGGTCGCGCTCGGGATTGCCGCGGTACTTCTCCAATCTCAGCGCGTAGCCCTTGAGATATCGCGGCATGTGCTCGAGGCGCTCCCACGGCGTGCGCGCAAGGAAGCCAGGATAGACCAGGCGCTCGCGTTGGCCTTTCACTTCCTGCGCGACGCGGCCGAGTGAAGCGTGCTGCGCGAGCGACTGCAGGAATTGCTGGCTCGCTTCACCGATCGCGGTGGCGTAGCGTGATGCACCTTCGGTCACCGCCGGAAGGCGCGCCTTGGCGCGCTTCTTCTGCTCCTCGAACGCCTTCGCGGTGCGCGGGAGCGCGTCTTCGCCGATGAAGGCGCGATCGACGATCGCCTCGATCAGGTCGGCCTTCAGCTTGTCCGCGGGAATCGTCGCGTTGAACTTGAGCGCGAGCGCGTTGAAGCCCGGCAATGAGCGGTCGAGTTGCCGCAACTGTTCCTTGAGATCGAGGGACATGAGGCGCTTCACGCCGGAGCGGTTCGCCTCGTCGGCCTTGTCGCGCGTGTCCATGAGGCGGATCGCCACACTCGCACCCTCGTCCGCCAGCGTGGGATATCCGGTGAGCGTCTGGTTGCCGCGCTTGAACGTGACCTGCTCGGGAAGGTCGCCGAAGTCCCAGGAGGTGATGCCTTCCTTCTCCATGCCGGGCTTGGCTTTCGCGAGCGTGATGCTCGCCGCTTCGCCGAGGCGCTTGCGAAGCTCGCCGAGATCGCGGCCCATGGCGAGCTCGCGCTTCGCCTCGTCGACGATGCGGATGTTCATGAGGAGGTGCGGCGGCGGATCGTCCTTGGACCAGACGGTGTCGTCGAGGCGCTCGCCGGTGATGCGGGAGGCGTAGTCGAGGACGGCTTCGCGCACTGTCGAATTGGACCCCGTGCCATCGCCGCGTTGCGGCGCACGGGGTGACTCGCCAAATCGTTGCGGCGCACGGGGTGACTCGCCCAAGCGTTGCGGCGCCCGGGTTGATCCATCGAATTGCTCGAGCAGTTTCGTCGTGTG
>JADGRS010000454.1 GCA_017880705.1 Burkholderiales bacterium | reverse complement strand
ATCCGCCGGGTCCGCTGGCGGATGTTCGCCGAGGAGCTCGGCGTCGCTCGGCCAGTGCTCGCCGCGTTCTGCGAAAGCCCGCAGGAGATCCGGCATCTTTCCGAAGTACCGGTAGATCAGCACCTTGTCGACGCCGGCTTCTCGAGCGACGGCATTGACCCCGATGTCCGCGAACCCCGACGTCGCCAGCAGCCGCCCGACCGCGGACAGCAGCAGCTCCTCCGTCTGAGCGCGGTCTCGCTCGCCGGAGGCTTTGCTCCTGCGCTTCTTCACGTCGAGCGCACCATGTCATGCAGGCTGCGACGCGGAGTGTGCGGTGTCACTGCCGCGTACCCAAGGCGGAACAGCATCTGGACGGTGGCCCCCGGGGCGAGTGCGACTTCGTGCTCCAGCCGCGCTTTGACAGGGGCCATGTCACCGTACTCCTCGAGGGCCTGACTCATCGGGTGCACTGCAAGGCCGAGTGCTTGCGCCGTGAGCGCGACGCGTGCGTAGGCGCGCCCGGCGAGCACTTGTGCGCTTCGCGTGTTCGCGGTCGTCGTCAGCACGCCGAACGCGGGAGCCGAGTCTGCTTGATCCCTTGCCATGTCGATCGCTCCCTTGGCAAATGTGCCTTCTGGATCGGCGCTCTTGTCGCGCCGGAGCAGAAACGTTTCTGCGAACCATCGCTCGAAGCCCGATTTTCCATTGTGCTCGAGATTGAAGCCGTCGCGCGTTTCTTCGAGCTCCCGATTCGAGAAGCGGAACCATGTCGCGGTCTCGACGTTGCGGACGCGATCCTTTACCTCCGCGGCCATCCCGTCCCTGCAAATGCGAGCGAGTCGCTTCCGTGCATCCGGATCTTCGACGATGATCGCGAAGCTCTTCGCGGCCGCCGGAGCGCCCGCCCAAGCGAGCGGGGGCGAAATGTTGGTGCCTTCGCACGTGTACTTGATCGGTATCGAGGCGTTCGCCGCGAATGCGGATGATGTGAGATTGAATGTCATTGGATTGGTGGCTGAGCCGCCGTCGCCTCGCGGGCGGCCGACGTTGGTGACGACTGCCGCGGTATCCGTTTTCGACGAATTGGATTTTCCGCAGGCGATAGCGAAAGGGAAGAGGGCAATTGCGAGGAGATTGCGAGGAGACATTTCCGTGATCCTGTTCCAGGGGTTAGAAAGACTTCGCGCTACGCGGCCTTCGCTACGTACGCCAGCATCGCCCAGTAGTGAGCAAAGCTCCCACCCATAACGCACAAATGCCAGATCTCGTGGGACCCGAAGAGCCGCGGTGTGACGCCCGAGGTTGCTCGGGGCCACTTGGTTGCGTATAGAACTGCGCCCAGAGTGTAGATGATTCCGCCCGCGAGCAGCCAGAGCAGGAACCCGGGCGGCGCGGCCGCGAGCAGGGGTCGCACGAGGAACACCGCGATCCATCCCATGCCGATGTACAACGCCGTCGCCAGCCACCGCGGAGCATGCATCCAGACGACGGTCTGAAACACTCCCATCGCCGCGAGAGACCAGACCGCAACGAGAAGCCACAGACCGAGCCGCCCGCGCAGCATCACGAGGCACACCGGTGTGTATGTTCCGGCGATCAGGATGTAGATCATCATGTGATCGATGCGCCGGAAGTGCGCGACGGCGCGCGGAGAGACCTTGAGCGAATGATAGAACGCGCTGGCGCAGTACATCGACACGAGGCTCGCGCCAAAGATGGAGAACGCGACGATCTGCCGAGCACTGCCGTTCTGGACCGCAATCACGAGGAGGACCACCAGCCCGACGATGGACAGCGCGGCCCCCACGAAGTGGGTCATGCCGTTGACGGGCTCGCGGAAAGGGACGCGAAATTTCATGGTAACAACGCACGCAAACAGTAGACCCGTACACGGCAGTGCGCTAACTATAGGTAGCGACCCCTTCCTGTCAGGAACGAGATTGAGCCTCAGCCCGTTGGCCGGTAAGCCCGCCCCCGAATCGATACTCGCCAACATTCCGCGACTCATGACGGCGTACTACGCCCTCGAGCCCGATTCCGCGGTCGCCGGGCAACGGGTTGCGTTCGGGACTTCGGGCCACCGCGGCACGTCCATGGAGAGCTCGTTCAACGAGGAGCACATCCTCGCCATCACCCAGGCGATCTGCCTTTACCGCCAGCAGAACGGCATCGACGGTCCGCTGTTCTTAGGCATAGACACACACGCCCTCTCGGAATCCGCCTTCGCCTCCGCGCTCGAAGTACTCGCCGCCAACGACGTCGAAGTGATGATCGACGATCGTGAGGGTTTTACGCCAACGCCCGTCGTCTCGCACGCGATCCTCGCCTACAACCGGGGCAGAACCACGGGCCTCGCCGACGGCATCGTCGTCACCCCGTCTCACAACCCGCCCGAGGACGGCGGATTCAAGTACGATCCGCCCAACGGTGGCCCCGCTGACTCGTCGATCACCGGCTGGATACAGGACAAAGCGAATGCATTTCTGGCCGACGGTCTCAAGGACGTGCGCCAGATTTCATTCAGGAAGGCGAAGCACGCGGCGACGACGCACCGCCACGACTACATGGACGCGTACATCGGCGACCTCGCGGCGGTCATCAACTTCGACGCCATTCGCGCCGCCCATCTAACGCTTGGCGTCGATCCGCTTGGTGGCGCGGGCGTTCGGTACTGGGGAATGATTGCCGACCGTTACAGGATTCCGTTGACGGTCGTGAGCGACGTCGTTGACGCGACCTTTCGCTTCATGACGGTGGATTGGGACGGAAAGATCAGGATGGATTGTTCTTCGCCCTACGCGATGCAGCGCCTGATCGTGCTCAAGGATCGATTCGACGTGGCGTGGGCGTGCGACCCCGATCACGATCGCCACGGCATCGTC
>JADGRS010000453.1 GCA_017880705.1 Burkholderiales bacterium | reverse complement strand
CGCCCTTCGCGGTCCTTCAGGAAAGGCGGTCCCCAGCGTCGTGTGTCGTCCCCCTGGCCCGGGCGCTCGACCTTGATCACCTCGGCGCCGAGGTCGGCGAGGTTCTGCGTGGACCAGGGACCCGCGAGCACGCGGGTGAGGTCGAGGACGCGCACGGCGTCGAGAATTCGGCTCATGGAGTGTGATTTCCTGGACGGCGCGGTAAACCGGACGGCGGTACCGTCCGTTTACATCGCACGCGGATTATAGTGGGCCGCATCCCGGGAGACTGCATATGCATCCGTTGGGCAGGGCCGCTTGGGCTGCGGCGATCGGGTGCTGGGCCGCGGCGAGCCACGCCGCGGAGCCGACCGCGACAGCGGTCGAGTACTTCCACTCCGCGATCGGCCACTACTTCATCACGACCGACGCGAGCGAGATGCGCTCGGCGGAAGCCGCAGGATGGGTGCGCACCGGCGGGCAGTTCGGCGTTTTCGCGGGAGCGGGCGATGCGCCCGGCCTGTCGCCCGTATGCCGCTTCTACGACGGTCCCGGCGTGAATCGCCACTCGCATCGTTATAGCGCCGATCCCGCCGAGTGCGAATCGCTCAGGGCGAATCCGGGCCTCAAGTACGAAGGCATCGTCTTCTACGTCGCGAGCCCGGTCGCGGGCCAATGCGCCGCGGGCACGACGCCCGTGTTCCGCACCAGCCTCGACAACGTCATCCGCAACGACTTCAACCAGCGCTTCACGGTCGACGCGACGGTCTATGCGAAGGCCGCCTCCTATGGCCAGGCGCCCGAAGGCGCCGTGATGTGCGCGGCCCTTTCCAGCGACGACGTGCGAGCCGACGCGATGCGCTTGCTGCGCCAGGCGAGCTTCGGCCCGAGCGATGCCGACGTGGACCGCGTGGTGTCGCTCGGCGCGAGCGCGTGGATTGACTCCCAGCTCGCGCTCGCGGCGACGCAATATCCCGCTTACCCGTGGGTGGCGACGAACCGGCCCGACACCTGCGTCGACGACAACACGAAACCGGTGCGCCCGGACAGCTTCTGCGCGCGCGACAACTACTCGCTGTATCAACTGCAGCTGCAGTTCTTCCGCGATGCGCTCGCGAATCCCGACCAGCTGCGCCAGCGCGTCGCCTTCGCACTCTCGCAGATCATGGTGACCTCGGGCCTGGCCGACGCGCGCAACTACGCGATGCGCGATTACCAGCAGATCTTCCGCGACCACGCGTTCGGCAGCTACTACGACCTCATGCTCGCGGTGACGCTCTCGCCGCAGATGGGCGACTACCTCGACATGGTCAACAACAACAAGACCGACGCGGCGGCGGGGACCGATCCCAACGAGAACTACGCGCGCGAGATCATGCAGCTCTTCTCGGTCGGGACCGACCTCCTCAATCCCGACGGCACGCGCCGGCTCGACGCCAGCGGCAAGGCGATTCCCACCTACCAGCTCGCGCAGATCAAGGGATTCTCGCGGGTCTTCACCGGGTGGACCTATCCCACGTTGGCGGGCGCCACGCCCCGCAACAACAATCCGCGCAACTACCGGGGCACCATGCTCGCCGTGGACGCGAACCACGAGTTCGGCACGAAGGTGCTGCTCTCGGACGTGGTCGCCCCGGCGAACATGTCGATGCAGCAGGACCTCGCGTTCGCGCACCAGAACCTCTTCAATCACGCCAACGTGGGCCCCTTCATCGGCAAGCAGCTGATCCAGAAGCTGGTCACGAGCGATCCCACGCCCGCCTACGTCGCACGCGTCGCCGCCGTCTTCGACAACGATGGCTCCGGCCAGCGCGGCGACCTCGCGGCGGTGGTGCGCGCCATCCTCGTCGATCCCGAGGCGCGCGGCGCGCGCAAGATCGATCCGGGATACGGCAAGCTCGTGGAGCCCGTGCTCTACATGACGAGCGTCGCCCGGGCGCTGAACGGGCAGAGCGATGGACTCTTCTTCCGCAATTCGTCGAACACCCTCGGCCAGTTCCTGTTCTACGCGCCATCGGTCTTCAACCATTACCCGTTCGACTACGTGGTGCCGGGCACGCAGCTCCTCGGCCCCGAGTTCGGCATCCAGACCTCGACCACCGCGATCGGGCGCGCCAACTTCGCCAACAGCCTGATCTTCTCCAACGGCATCGCAGCCGACCCGTCGCTGTTCGGGTCGATCGGCACGCAGGTAAACCTCGCCTCCTATCAAGCGCTCGCAATGGACGCTTCGGCCCTCGCCGCCCGCCTCGACCGCAATCTTCTCGGCGGCCGCATGTCGGACGCGATGCGCTCCGCCGTCGTGAGCGCCGTGAACGCCGCGTCGCCGACCGATGCGCTCGCCCGCGCGCGGGCAGGCGCGTGGCTCGTGGTGACCTCCTCCCAATACCAGGTGCAACGATGAGCACACGCCGCGACTTCCTGCTGCGCTCCGGCGCGCTCTCCGCCGGTGGGCTCGCCGCCCGCCTCGCGCCGCTCTCCCTCCTCGGCCTCGCCGGCACGAGTCAGGCCCAGACCGCGAGCGACTACAAGGCGCTGGTATGCGTTTTCCTCTATGGCGGAGTCGACGGCAACAACCTCGTCGTGCCGATCGATGCCGCGGGCTACGCGCAGTACACCGCGGTGCGCACGGTCGCCTCGGGCGTGAACCTCGCGCAGGCGGCGCTACTGCCGATCCAGCCCGCATCGAGCCCGACGCCCTATGGGCTGCATCCGGAGCTGTCGGACATCCAGCCGCTGTTCGCGCAGCGCAAGCTCGCCATCCTCGCCAATGTGGGGCCCCTCAACGAGCCCACGACCAAGGCCAACTACTTCACCGCGCGGCCCGACAATCTCTTCTCCCACTCCGACCAGCAGAACCAGTGGCAATCGTCGGTCTCCTCGGGCGCGAGCCG
>JADGRS010000452.1 GCA_017880705.1 Burkholderiales bacterium | reverse complement strand
GCTCGGGGCGCGTGGGCGCGAGCCGCATCTGCTTTTCGAGCTTGAGCCTCAGGCCCTCGGGGTCCTCGGCGTGGGCGGGAATCAGGGTCGCCAGCGAGATTGCGACAGCGAGCGTCCGGATGCTTCTCGGCCTCAAGGGTACGTGGGAGCGCGGTGCTAGAATGAACAGCGAAGGATACACGCAAAAACCCGCCTCGCTTCACTCCATGGATGACCGTTTTCGCGCGCTTGCCTCGTGGCTCGCCGGCCCGCTCGCGTCGGAGCCCTTTCGCATCGAGCGGGCCTCGGCCGACGCGAGCTTCCGGCGCTATTTCCGCGTGTTCCTCGACGGGCGCACCCTGATCGCGATGGATGCGCCGCCCGAACGCGAGAATTCGCGCGCGTTCATCCACGTCGCGGAGCTGCTGCGCGCAGCGGGCCTCAATGCGCCGCAGGTCCTCGCCCACGACCTCGGGCAGGGTTTCCTGCTCGTGAGCGACCTGGGCGTGACGTCCTACATCGCGGCCTTGAACGAGAGCAATGCGAGCGAGCTCTTCGGCGACGCCACTTCCGCGCTGGTGCGCTGGCAGCGCGCGAGCAAGCCGGGCGTTCTCCCGGAGTACGACGAAGCGCTTCTGCGCCGCGAGCTCGCGCTCTTTCCCGAGTGGTACGTCGGGCGCCACCTGGGCATCGCGCTTTCGGCGCGACAGAAGGAATCGCTCGAGGATGTCTTCCGGGCGATCCTCGCGCGCAACCTCGCCGAGCCGCGCGTGTACGTGCATCGCGACTTCATGCCTCGCAACCTCATGGTCGCCGAGCCGAACCCGGGCATCCTCGATTTCCAGGACGCGGTCCACGGGCCCATCACCTACGACGTGGCGTCCCTCTTCCGCGACGCCTTCATCAGCTGGGACGAGGAACGCATCCTCGACGGAACAATCCGCTACTGGGAGAAGGCGCGGCGCGCATCGCTTCCAGTGCGCGCCGATTTCGCCGATCTCTGGCGCGACCTCGAGTGGATGGGCCTGCAGCGCCACCTCAAGGTGCTCGGCATCTTCGCGCGCCTGCACTACCGCGACGGCAAGCAGGGCTATCTCGAAGACACCCCGCGATTCGTGGGCTACGTTCGCCGGGCTGTCTCGCGCTACGACGAGCTCGCGCCGCTGGGCCGCCTGATGGACGAGATCGAGGGCGCGCGACCGGAAGCCCGGCGCACGTCCTGATGCGCGCTCTGATCCTCGCGGCAGGACGCGGCGAGCGCATGCGCCCGCTGACCGACGCCGTGCCCAAGCCGCTTCTCAAGGTGGGAGGCCGCGCGCTCATCGACTGGCAGGTCGAGCGCCTGGCGCGCGCCGGCTTCACCGACCTCGTCGTGAACCATTCCCATCTCGGCGCGATGATCGAGGAATCGCTCGGCGACGGCCGGCGCTTCGGCGCGCGCATCCAATATTCGCCCGAGTCGCCGGCGCTGGAGACGGCGGGCGGCATCGCGAAGGCGCTCGAATTTCTCGCCGGCGAGCCGTTCGTCGCGGTGAGCGGCGACATCCATACCGACTTCGACTACGCGTCGCTGCGCGAACGAATGGAGGCCATCGCGCGCGATCCCGCGTCGTGCACGATCCATCTCGTGCTCGTCGACAATCCGCCGTGGCACGCGCGAGGCGACATGGGTCTTCGCGGCGGGCGCGTCACGCGCGGCGAGCCGCGGCTCACCTATGGCAACATCGCGGTTTTCCATCCCGCCGTCTTCAGGGAGATCGCGCCGGGCACGTCCCTAAAGCTCTTTCCTTGGGCCTATCGCTTCGTCGAGGAGGGGCGCGTCACCGGCGAGCACTACCGGGGCCCGTGGGACAACATCGGCACGGCCGCGCAGCTCGCGGCGCTGGACATGAGGATCTCGCAATGACGCTCTACGTTCCAAAGCACTTTCGCATCGACGACCGCGAGGCGCTGCTCGCCTTCGTCGAGAAATACGCCTTCGGCACCCTGGTCTCGAGCGGCCCGGGCGGGCTTCACGTGAGCCACATTCCCTTCGTGGTCGATCGCGGCGACGACGGGAGCGCGCGGCTGCTGGGCCACGTCGCGCGCGGCAACGACCAGTGGGGCGCGCTCGAGGGCGCGCAGCACGTGGCGGCGATCTTCCAGGGGCCCCACGCCTACGTGTCGCCGACCTGGTATGCCACCCATCCCTCGGTGCCGACGTGGAACTACGCGGTGGTGCACGTCCACGGAAAGGCGCGCCTCATGGACGAAGCCGAGCTGCACGATCTCCTGATGCGCCTGTCCGCGACATACGAAGCGCCCAACGCGAAGCCGTGGCGCATGTCCGAGCTGCCCGCGGACTATGTCTCCACGATGCTGAAGGCGATCGTCGGGTTCGAGATCGAGATCGAGCGCCTCGAGGGGAAATTCAAGCTCTCCCAGAACCGCCCCGCGGAGGTGCCGCGCGTGGTCGCGGCGCTCGAGAAGGGCGGCGAGCCGCAGCTCGCCGCCCTCATGCGCGAACACTCACCGCCCGCCAAAGGGTAAAATTCCGCCATGAAGCTCGAAAATCCCCTGCAAGTGAAGCAATTCAGGAAGCGCCGCGCGCGCCTCGCGAAGAACCTCGGCAGCGGCGTCGTGGTGCTGCCCACGGCGCCGGAGCGCTCGCGCAACGCCGACTCCCACTACGACTACCGGTGGGACAGCGGCTTCTACTACCTCACGGGCTTCCGCGAGCCCGAGGCCGTTCTCGTGATGGTGCTGGGAGAATCGCCGCGCGCGATCCTCTTCTGCCGCGAGAAGAACCTCGAGCGCGAGATCTGGGACGGCTTCCGCCACGGGCCCGAGCTCGCGCGCGAGCACTTCGGCTTCGACGAGGCTTGTCCGTACTCCGAGCTCGATGCGCGCATGCCCGAC
>JADGRS010000111.1 GCA_017880705.1 Burkholderiales bacterium | reverse complement strand
GGCTGGGGACTCGGGTCGATGACGGCTCGGCGAATGACGCGTATCGTGGATGCGGCATTCTTGCATACCCGGGAGAAATGAATGGCAACGTACGTAGATGGTTTCATCGTGCCCGTCCCGAAGAGGAAGCTCGCCGCCTACCGCGCGATGGCGAGACGCGCCGGGAAGGTGTGGCGCGAGCACGGCGCCCTCGAATACCGCGAGTGCATCGCCGAGGACGTGAAGGTCGGGAAGCGCACCTCGTTTCCGCGCAGCGTGAAGCTCAAGCCCGGCGAGACCGTGGTGTTCTCCTGGATCGTGTACAAATCGCGCGCGCAGCGCGATCGGATCATGGCGAAGGTGATGAAGGACCCGCGCCTCGCCGACATGATGGATCCGAAGAACGTGCCCTTCGACGGCAGGCGGATGATCTACGGCGGGTTCGAGCTCTTCGTCGACCTCTGATCGAGCCGACCCGCCGGCGAAAGCATCAGATCGAGCCGAGGTAGTCCACGAGCTGCTGCTGCAACGGCGCGGGCAATCCCGTGTAGCGGCTCTTCGCGGGCGCCGCCTCGCCGTCATGGGCGCAGATCGCCGCGTCGATGGTGCCGGCGCGTCCGTCGTGAAGATAGAGGCGGCGAAGGCGCAAGCCCCACAGCGGCGCGGTGCGCATCTCGCGAACCCCGGCGTTGGCCTGGACGATGCCGTCGCCCAGCGAGCCCATGTCGTGAAGCAGCAGGTCCGAGAAGAGGTTCACGGGCTTGCGGTCGAGCGCCGCGATGTCGTTGGGCGCGGTCATGTAGCTGGGCTGGTGGCACTCCGCGCAACCCGTGGTCGCGAAAAGCGTCGCGCCCGAGGCGGCGGAGGCGGTGAGGGCGAGGCGCGGCGGCGGTGCGAGAAAGCGCATGAAGTCCGCCGCGGTGTCGATGTCGCTGCGGCCCGTTTGCGGATCCACCACATCCTCCGGATCGGCGAGGGTATCGAATTGCGCGAGCAGTGCCCGGTTGCCGTTCGGGGCGTTCTCGACGGGGAAGAAGCGGTTGGTGATGCCCATCTCGTTCAGGTAGGCGTCCGCGGCGAAGGAGAGGAGCGTCGCGTGCTGGCCCTTCCACCCGAAGCGGCCGGCGCGAGGCATTCCGCTCGCGACGTCCGTGATCCGCGAGACGTGACCGCGCACGCCGTCGGCCTTGTGGCGCGCCTCGCTCATCGCGAGCGCCGCGTCGGGAATCGCCTCGATGAGGCCCGCGCCGAAGAGGGGTGTCGTCATCCGGCGCGCGACGACGTTCGCATCGGCGGGGATGACCTCGCGCACCTGGGGGTCGATGGAGAATTGGTGCAGCAGCGTGCCTCCCTGGGAAGCGAGCGGATCGAAGACGCCGTTCTGCATGCGGCCGTATCGCGTCACGAAGACCGCGCTCGAGCCGCCCATCGCGGGCGACAGGTGGCACGCGGCGCAGGAGACGTTGTTGAAAATCGGCCCGAGACCCGTCTCGGGCGTCTCGACGTTGGCGAACTCCTCGATCCCGGCCGCGAATTGCGCGAGGCTCTTCGCGTCGAGGCCCGCGAGCGATTCACCGGGCTGGGGCTGTGGTGCCGGCGGTGGCGCGGGCTGCGGCCGCGGCGGAACCTGGGCCACGGTGACGCTTGCGGTGACGGCGAGCGCTGCGGCGACGTGCAGCGCGATCGATCGGCGGATCTTCATTGCGACTCCCTCGTTTTCGTTTGGACGAGGGCGAATCTACGCGCCGATTTCCGGCGAATTGTGTGCGAATTGCGCGGCGCCGGTTTCAGGCGTCTTCGGGCGGCTCCCACGAATAGCCCACGCCGTACACGGAGCGGATCGGATCGAAGCCGGCCGACGCGGCGGCAAGCTTGCGCCGCAGGTTGCGCACATGGGAGTCCACGCTGCGATCGCCCGCGATATGCAGCTTGCTGTGGGCTGCGTCGAGAAGCTGGTCGCGCGAGAAGATGCGTCCGGGCTGCGCGTGGAGCGCGGCGAGCAGCCGGAACTCCACTGCGGTGAGGGGGACGGGCTTGCCGCGCAGCGTGGCCTTGAGCGCTTCCCGATCGAGAATGAGCAGCGGCGCCCCGGCCGGGAATGCGCGCGAGCGCCGCACGAGCGCCTTCACGCGGGCCACGACCTCGCGGGGGCTGAACGGCTTGCAGATATAGTCGTCCGCGCCCAGCTCGAGGCCCAGCAACCGGTCGATCTCGTCGACGCGCGCGGTGATCATGGCGATGGGCACCTGCGAGAATCGGCGGATCGCCTTGCACGCCTCGAGCCCGTCCATCACGGGGAGGTTGAGGTCCAGCAGCACGCAGGCGGGGTCGCGCGCGCGCACGATGTCGACGCAAGCCTTTCCGTCCGCCGCGTGCGCAACCTCGTAGCCCGCGGCCAGAAGATAGTCGGACAGGACCTTCGCGATCTTCGGATCGTCGTCCACGACGAGCACCAGGGGCGCGCTCACGGCGCGACTCCGGTGGGGATGCGCGCGAGCACGCGAAGGCCGCCGAGGGGGGAGTCGCGCGCTTCGATCGAGCCGCCGTGCGCCTCGACGATGGCGCGCGCGAGCGCGAGGCCGAGCCCGCTGCCGCCCTTGGCGCGGCTTCGCGCGCGGTCGGGCCGGTACAGCGGCTCGAACAATCCGGCGCGGCCTTCGGCCGGGACGCCCGGCGGCGAGTCGTCGACGACGAGTTCCGCCACACCTCCATTGCGATGCAGCGAGACGCGCACTTCTCCGGGCGAGTCGGTGTAGCGCATGCTGTTGGCCAGCAGGTTGTCCATGAGTTGCGTGAGGCGCCCCTCGTCGGCGAGGAGATCGACGCGGGCATCGGCTTCGCACGAGAGCACGAGCCCCGCCTTGCGCGCCTGGAGCTGCCACCGCTCGGCGGCACGGCGCACGACGGCGGCCGCATCGATCGGCCTCGGCTCGAGCGGCAGCTCCTTCAGGTCCGAGAGCGCCAGCAAATGGAGGTCGTCGGTGAGCCGTCCCAGCTGGCGCACCTCGTCGGCCAGCGATTGCAGGGCGGCGGCGTCGACGACTCGCACGCCGTCGATCAGCGCCTCGATCTCCGCCTGCAGCACCGTGAGAGGCGTGCGCAGCTCGTGGGCGATGTCGGCGAGCCACTTGCGGCGCGCGCGCTCGAGCTTCGCGAGCGAGTCCCCCATTTCGTTCACGTTGCGCGCGAGGGCGCCGATCTCGTCGCGCGAGTCGTCGTCGACGCGCGCATCGAGCTCGCCCGCGGCGATGCGCCCGGTCACGCGCTCCACCGCGCGGATGCGGCGCGACCAGAGTCCGGAGACACCGATCGCGGCAAGAAGGGAAAGCAACACGGCGGCGCCGGCCGTCGTCGCGATCGCATGCCGTTGCGTCGTGAGGAACTGCAGGTCGCGCGCATCCACCGGCCGCGGCAGCGGTGCGATCAGCAAGGTGCCGATGCGGCGTCCGTCGACCTCGATGTCGCGGCGCATCGCGCTCGCCTCCGAGGGCAAGGGCCTGCCGATCACGGGCCGCGATTCCGCATCGAGAAGCGTGAGCCGCGGTCCCAGGGCGAGGAGATCGCGGGGCGGCCCAGCGCCCGGGCCTTCGAAGGGCGGGCCCCGGGGGCCGCGCTGCGGACGTTCTCCCGGCGGCCCTTCTCCCTGCGGCCCTTCTCCCGGAGGACGGTCCATCGGGGCCGTATCCATCTCGAAGGGGCGCGGCGCTTCTCGCGCGCCGGGATCGGCACCGCGCAGGATTTGCCGCCACGAATCGCCGCGCAGCGTCTCGAGCGTTCCGTTCTCGCGATAGTGGGCGGCCACGGCCGAAGCGATCGCGTCGAGGCGCTCGCCCTGGATCGCATTGAGGTAGCCCGTGAATCCCGTTTCCAGCGCGCGCGCGATATGCCACGCGGTCGCCGCGACGGCGACCACCGACACCGCGGCGAGCAGCGCGAAGAGCTGCAGCGATAGCCGCGAGATCCCGGGACGGACGCCGGGCCTCTTCACAATCCCTCGATAATTGGTGCGCACTTGAAGTCCATTG
This sequence comes from Burkholderiales bacterium, assembly GCA_017880705.1. Classification (GTDB taxonomy): domain Bacteria; phylum Pseudomonadota; class Gammaproteobacteria; order Burkholderiales; family Usitatibacteraceae; genus Usitatibacter. The sequence goes on along the minus strand of JADGRS010000111.1, from coordinate 4,846 downwards.
TCCTTTCCACGGCCCCCCGGCCCTCAATCGAAAAGGATCGCACCATGACTTCCAGACGTATACGCGGCGCCATCATCGCATGTCTCGCGGGATTTTCAAGTGTCATCGTTCTCGCCCAGCCCGCCGAAGGCCGGCACGGTCCGCCCGAGCCGCCCACAAGCGCGCAGATCCAGTCGCTCGCGGGAATCGACGCGGCGCGCGCCGAGAAGGTCGCCGCCATCCTGAAGGCGATGCACAAGCAACAGGAAGAGGCTCACGACAAGCTGGCGGCGATTCTCTCCAGGGACGAGATGCGCAAGCTGCATGAGGCGATGCGGCCCGGCGGTGGCGGTGGCGGTGGCGGTAGCGGCGGCGGTAGCGGCCCGGCACGCTAGCCAATTCCCCCGCGTACGGACAGAATGAGTTAGGCGACCGTATCGCGGGGGACATCCGTTGGAACGGAAGGGCTCGAAGCGCGACCACCGCAAGACCGCGACGCGGGCCGGCCTCGTCTACGTGACCGACGGCGTCGCGGGCATCAGACGCCAGCGCGCGGGGAGCGGCTGGTCCTACTTCGCGCCCAACGGGGTGCGCATCCGCGATCCGGAAAAGCGCCGCCGCATCAATTCGCTCGCCATCCCGCCTGCGTGGACCGACGTCTGGATCTGCCCCGATCCCGCGGGCCACATCCAGGCCACGGCCCGTGACGCACGCGGGCGCAAGCAGTATCGCTACCACGCGTCGTATCGCGAGGCCTGCGACCGGAGCAAGTTTCGCCACATGCTCGAGTTCAGCGAGATCCTTCCGGAGCTGCGCGAACGGGTGGAGCGCGACCTGCGCGCCGACGATCTCTCGCGGCGACAGATCCTCGCGACGGTGATCCGCCTCCTCGACAGGACGCTCATCCGCGTCGGCAACGACGAGTACGCGCGAGAGAACCGCTCGTTCGGCCTCACCACGCTGCGGCGGCGGCACGTGGAGGTGGACGGCACGATGCTGCGCTTCACGTTTCGCGGCAAGAGCGGCATCGAGCATTCCGTCGCGCTCACGGACCGGCGCCTCGCGCGCATCGTGCAGCGCTGCCAGGACCTGCCTGGCACCGAGATCTTCCAGTACCTCGACGCGGCGGGAAAGCGCCAGTCGATCGGCTCCGACGACGTGAACACGTGGCTGCAGGAGATCACCGGCCGCCACATCACCGCGAAGGACTTTCGCACCTGGGGAGGCACGATGCACGCGGCGATCGCGCTCCACGAGATGGGCACCGCCGCGACCCGCCGCGAGGCCGACCGCAATATCGTGAGGGCGATCGATGGCGTTTCCGAGCGCCTCGGCAACACGCGTGCCGTGTGCCGCAAGTACTACGTGCATCCGGCGTTGATCGAGGCCTACCTGGAAGGGCGCACGGTGCGCCTGCCGCCGCCGCCGCCGAAGTCGTCGAAGCCCGCGCCGCGGGGCGAGCGGGCGGCGGCGCTGCGCCGCGACGAGGTGGCGGTGCTGCAGTTCCTGAACGACGAGCTCGGCACGTGAGGGCAGGGCTCAGGAGGAGCGTCGCTTGGCGTTCTTCCAGTGCTCTCGCCGACGTGTCTCCGACACGAATTCTTCCAGCTCGGGATCCATCGCGTTGCGGGATGAAACCATCCCGACGGGCTTGCCATCCTGCACGACGGGCAGGTGACGAAAGCCGTTCTCCTGCATCACGACCAGCGCGTATCCGAATGCCTTCTCGGGGTCGACCGTGAGCGGCGCCCGGGTCATCACCTCGGCCAGCGTCGTGGTCCCTGAGTCGAGCCCCCGCGCGACGACGCGAAACAAGACGTCGCGCTCGGTGAAGATTCCCACGAGGCGGTCGTCTTCAACGACCATGATTGCGCCGACGTTCCTGGCGGCCATGAGCCTGGCGGCCTTGCTGACGAGGATCCCAGGCGCAGCCTTGAGAACCTTTTCCATGATCTTTCGGACCGGCGTATCGAACACACCCCTCCCGCGGTAGCGACTCCATCCTGCAGGACGAAGCTATGCCAGCCGCTGACGCGGGAGTTGACGAGGATCAACTCGCGGCACTACTCGGACACCTTCCTGAGGCAGTCGAGGTAGGACGCATTGTCGAAACCGGTGCCGTTGCGCTGCGCCTGCCAGATCATCTCCGCGAGGCAGTCCATCGCGTCGTGGCGCGCGTCGTGCATCGAGCCGCGGCGCTTCGCGAGCGCCTCCACCGCGGCGCGGATCCCCGGCGGATGATCGATGGAGAGCTGCTCCTCGATGGCTAGATGCATCGACAGGTGCAGGAAGGGATTGGTCTCGCCGCCCTCGGGCTTCCAGTCGCGATCGAGGTAGCGCTCGGGATCCTCGAGGGTGGCGTGATACTCGGGATGCTCGAGGACGATCGACAGCGCCATGGATTCGAGCGGCGTGAGGGGCGCGTTCGCGAGATGCTTGGCCCACAGGTCGAACAGGAACTGCCGCGACTGGTCGCGCGTCGGGTTAAACATCGCGGCCCTTGGGAAGCGTCTTCTTCGCGGGCGCTGTCGCTTCGGCCGCGAACCTCTTCTTCTCGGAAAATTCGCATTGCGCATACACCGGGCACTTGCCGCACAGCGGCTTCTTCGCGACGCACGTGTAGCGTCCGTGGAGTATCAAATAGTGGTGCGCGTTGCGCAGGTATTTCTTGGGCGTCACCTTGAGGAGCTTCGTCTCGACCTCCAGCGGATCCTTGCCGGGCGCGAGCCCGGTTCGATTGGCCACGCGGAAGACGTGGGTGTCCACGGCGATGGTGGATTCCTCGAAGGCGACGTTGAGGACCACGTTGGCGGTCTTGCGGCCCACGCCCGGCAGCGCCTCGAGCGCCTCGCGCGTGCGCGGCACCTGTCCGCCGTGCTCGTCGAGGAGGATCTTCGAAAGCGCGATCACGTTCCGCGCCTTGCCGTGATACAGGCCGATGGTGCGGATGTAGCTCTCGAGGCCCTCGACGCCGAGCGCCGCGATCTTCTCGGGCGTGTTCGCGACTGGAAAGAGTTTCCGCGTGGCGAGGTTCACGCTCTTGTCGGTCGCCTGAGCGGAAAGGACCACCGCCACCAGCAGCTCGTAGGGCGTGGCGTGCTCGAGCTCGCTTTTCGGATCCGGCATCGCCGCGGCGAGCCTCGCGAAGAATTCCTCGCGCTTGGCGGGGCTCATTCGTACGATTCCAGCCGCGCGGCGCGCTCGACCAGGTCGCGCGCGAGGCGCAGTGCGCGCCCGTCGTGACGCTCGCGGGAGAGAGCCGAGTCGGGAAGCGCGTCCACGGCGGCCAGCGAGATGCAGTCCACCGGGCACGGCGGAATGCAAAGCTCGCATCCGGTGCACCACGACGCGATCACGGTGTGCATGAGCTTCGAGGCGCCGACGATCGCATCGACGGGGCAGGCCTGGATGCACTTGGCGCAACCGATGCAGGTGTCCTCGTCGATCACGGCGAGCCGCGGCGGCGCGTATTCGCCGTTCGCCGGATTCAGCGGCTTCGCGGCGCGTTCCAGCAATTTCGCGAGCTTCGCGACCACCTCGTCGCCACCCGGCGGGCATTGGTTGATGTCGGCCTCGCCAGCGGCGATCGCCCGCGCGTAGGGGCGGCAGCCGTCGTAGCCGCAACGCGTGCATTGGGTCTGGGGGAGGAGGGCGTCGATGCGCCGGGCGAGGTCGTCAGTCATCGAGGTCGCGGTCGGTAAGCGCAGTGTAGGGGAGGGCCGCCTCGCGCGCGATCCCCGCATGATTCACGCGGCCTTTCCAGATCAGCACGCCCCCGCGCAAGGCGGAATTGTCGCGCACCGCGCGGCCGATGCCCTTGGACGCGAGCTCGCGAACGTAGGGCAGCGCCGCGGCGGACAGCGCCTCGGCCGCGGCCGCGGGTTCCGCGGCGGGCATGTTGCCCACGCAGTAGTGGATGACGCCTTCCTCGACGAACGTCGGCTCGGCGTGCGTCGTGGGTCGCGAGGTCTCCGCGACGCCGCCCTCTTCGATGGAGACATCGACGATCACCGCGCCACGGCGCATGCGCGAGACGAGCGATCGCGGAAGAAGCTTCGGGGTGCGCTCGCCCGCGACGAAGACCGCGCCCACGACGAGATCGGCCTCGAGCGCCGCGCGCTCGATCGCCTGCGGCGTCGCGTCGGCGCGGCGCAGCACCGTCACGTTCGCACCCGCGGCCCGCGCGGCCTCGGCGGCATTCGATCCGGCGGGGCCCGCGCCCAGCACGAGCACGTTGGCTGGCGCGTGGCCCAGGTGTTTCGTGCCCACCTCGATCGCCATGCGGCCCGCGATCGCCGACATCGGCGCGAGCATCGGAAACATTCCGCCCGCATCGCGCACCATCTCGAAGGCGATCGCCGTGACGCCGGCCGCGGCGAGGCGTCGCGTTCGCTGCGGCTCTCCTGCGAGGTGATGGAAGCCGAAGATCGCCTGCGGCCCGCGCACATTGGCGAAGTCGGCTTCCTGGAGCTCCTTCACCTTCACGACGAGCTCGGCCTGCCACGCTTCCGCTGGCGAGACGATGCGGGCCCCGGCGGCGCGATACGCGTCATCATCGAAGGCGATGCGCGAGCCCGCGCCCGATTGCACTCGCGCATCGTGGCCGTCGGCGGTGAGCACCGCGACGTCGCGAGGAATGAGGCCCACCCGCGCCTCGCCTTCCTTCGTTTCCCGAGGAACGCCGATCCTCACGCGCGCAACGCGCGCCGCGCCTCGCCGATGAGCGCGGGCCCGCGATAGATGAACCCGGTGTAGACCTGCACGAGGCTCGCCCCGGCGGCGACCTTGGCGCGCGCGTCGGCGCCGGAGAGGATTCCGCCGACGCCGATCAACGGAACGCGGCCGCCGAGCGACGCCGAGAGCTTGT
>JADGRS010000451.1 GCA_017880705.1 Burkholderiales bacterium | reverse complement strand
CGGCGCCTTCTGCGCCGCCGCGGGAATCGCGGCCACGGCGCACGCGAGGGCCGCGCATGCGATCAATGCGCGCGCGATCATCCGGCGGCCTCCGCCCGCGCGCGCTTGGCGGCGAGCTTCTCCTCGAAGCGACGTGCGTCGATCACGTGGCGCTCGAGGGTGCCCTCGGAAATGAGATCGGCGCCGTCGCTCGCGCTCACGGCGAATACGAGCTTGCGCCCCGCGACGGACTCGAGGCGCGCGCGGATCTCGACGGTGAATCCCGGCGGCGTCGCCGCGAGGTGCGACAGCTCCACGCGCGTGCCGAGCGTCTGCTCGCGCGGCCAGTCGAGGTGCGGCTTGATGAGCTCGATGCACGCCCACTCGGCGAGCGCGACCAGGTAGCCCGTGGCGAGAACGCGCGGCATCATCTGGAAGTCCGCGGCCTCGGCGTAGATGCCGGGCACGGTCTTGGAATCCGGCACGCGGTACCGGAACGTTCCCTCGAGGCCCGCACGCAATGTGTCCTCCACCTCAGCCCTTGGGCCGGAAGGCGCAGTGCGTCTTGATGCAGTCGGCGTAAAGGTACAGCTGGTGATCGTGGATCTGGAAGCCCCGTTCCTTCGCGACCTTGTTCTGGCGCTTCTCGATCTCGGAATCGTAGAACTCCTCCACGCGCCCGCACTGCAGGCAGACGAGATGGTCGTGGTGGCCGCCTTCGTTCATCTCGTAGACCGCCTTGCCGCCCTCGAAATGGTGGCGCACGAGGATTCCCGCCTGCTCGAACTGCGTGAGCACGCGATAGACCGTGGCGAGGCCGACGTCGGAGTGCTCGTCGAGGAGCTTCCTGTAGACGTCTTCGGCCGTGAGGTGGCGCTCGGTGCTGTGGCGGAACAGGTCGAGCACCTTCAGGCGCGGTACCGTCACCTTGAGGCCGGTGTCCTTGAGTTCCCGGGGATCGCTCATGGCGTGAATTATAATGCGCGCTTCGCTCTCCCTTGGCATTTCATGCGCATCCTCGCTCCCATCGTCGCCGCAACGCTCATCCTCGCGGGCTGCGTGTACAAGATCGACATCCAGCAAGGCAACTACGTGACCCAGGACGTGGCCGCCAAGCTGAAGACCGGGATGACCAAGTCCGAGGTCCGCCTGCTTCTCGGGACTCCGCTGCTGGTCGATCCTTTCCACGCGAATCGCTGGGACTACTACTTCGCCAACTCGAAGGGCGGGAAGGCGGAGCCCAGCTCGCGCCTCTCCATCTTCTTCGAGAACGACAAAGTGGTGAACTACGTGGGCGAAGCGCGGCCCGCGTTGCCGCCGCCGGTCGGGAGCGCGACGCCTCCCGCGCCGGCCGCAAGCACGACGCCGCCGGCTCCGGCGGCGAAATGAACGTGGTCCGCGTCGCGATCGCGGGCGCGGGCGGCCGGATGGGGCGCGCGCTGCTCGAGGCGGCAACCTCGACGCCGGGGATCGCCCTGGCGAGCGCGCTCGACGTCCAGGGTTCGGAATGGGCGGGACGCGATGCGGGCGACCTCGTCGCCGCCGCGCGTGGGATCGTCATCGAATCCGTTCCGGCGCGCGCGCTCGAGCGCTCCGACGTGCTGGTCGATTTCACGCGCCCCGAGGGCACGCTCGCGCACCTGCGCGCCTGCCGCGCCGCGAAGCGCTCGATGGTGATCGGGACTACGGGCTTCGCGCCCGCCGGCGTCGAGGAGATTCGCGCCGCTTCGCGAGACATTCCGATCGTGATGGCGCCGAACATGAGCATCGGCGTGAACGTGGTCGCGAAGCTCGTCGAAATGGCCGCGCGCGCCCTCGGTCCCGACTACGACGCCGAGGTCTTCGAGATCCACCACAAGATGAAGGTCGACGCCCCCTCGGGCACGGCGTTGATGCTGGGCCGCGTCGCCGCGAAGGCTCGTGGCGCGACGCTCGAGGACGCTGGCGTCTTCGCGCGCCACGGGAGCGCCGGCGAGCGCAAGCCCGGCTCGATCGGATTTTCCGCCGCGCGCGGCGGCGACATCGTGGGCGATCACACAGTGTTCTTCGCCGGCCCCGGCGAGCGGATCGAGATCACGCATCGCTCGTCGAGCCGCGCGACCTACGCCCAGGGCGCGATGCGCGCCGCGCGGTTTCTCGCGGGACGGGCGCCCGGCCTCTACGACATGGACGACGTGCTCGGGCTTCGAGGGTAGTGGCTAGCGGAAAACAAACGGCTTTGAATCCGCCGATAGACGCAGATAAACGCGGCAACCCCGAGGCAATTGCAAGTTTCGCGATGGCGGGTAATGGAGCATCGTCGCAGTATTGATCCATCCAAGAAGGGCATTTGCGGCGTTCATCTGCGTTTATCTGCGGATCCAAAGCCTCTTGCTTGGATAACTCCCTAGACGAATAACCCCGCGACGGCCGCCGTCATGCAGGTGGCGATCGTCCCCGCGAGGATCGACTTCATCCCCAGCTCCACGATCTCGCCGCGGCGCTCCGGGACCATGGCGCCCATGCCGCCGATGAGGATGCCGAGGCTGCCGAAGTTCGCGAAGCCGCACAGGGCGTAGGTCATCAGCAGCCTGGAGCGCGGCGAGAGGACCTCGGGCGGAAGCTTGGCGAGCTCGAGGTACGCGATGAACTCGTTCAGCGCCGTCTTGGTGCCGAGAAGCGCGCCCGCGGCCGGCGCCTCGCTCCAGGGCACTCCGGCGGACCAGGCAAGCGGTGCGAAGATCCAGCCGAGGCCGCGCTGCAGCGTGATGGGCTCGCCGTCCCACGCCGGCAGGATCGCGAGCGCGGAGTTCACCAGGTACACGAGCGCCACGAGCACGATCAGCATCGCCACGATCTGGATGAGGAGCGCTACCCCTTCGATGGTGCCGCGCGTGACGGCGTCCATCGCGCTCGAATCCTGGCGCTCGATCG
>JADGRS010000110.1 GCA_017880705.1 Burkholderiales bacterium | reverse complement strand
CCTTCGGCATCGCGATCTTCGTGGCGCTCGCCCTGTTCGCGCACACTGGCTCGGCGTTTCAGGCATCTGGCTCCTGCTAGAATCGTTTTTTCCTGCACTGCAGCAACCCTCCCGAAAAAATGGTGCCTGACACCATCCGATCATGAACCTGAGCGAAGCCTCCAAGCCCATGGTCCCCGAATTCTCGCGCATCAAGCGCCTGCCCCCGTACGTCTTCAACATCACCAACGAGCTGAAGATGGCCGCGCGCCGCGCCGGCGAGGACATCATCGACCTGTCGATGGGCAACCCGGACGGGCCCACGCCGCGCCACATCGTCGACAAGCTGGTGGAGGTCGCCCAGCGCGAGGACACCCACGGGTACTCGGTCTCCAAGGGAATTCCGAAGCTGCGCCGCGCGATCTGCCAGTGGTACAAGCGCCGCTGGAACGTGGACCTCGACATGGACCGCGAGGCGATCGTGACGATCGGCTCCAAGGAGGGCCTCGCGCACCTGATGCTCGCCACGCTCGACCGCGGCGACACGGTGCTCGTGCCCAACCCGAGCTACCCGATCCACATCTACGGCGCGATCATCGCGGGCGCCGACATTCGCTCGGTGCGCATGACGCCGGGCGTGGACTTCTTCGCGGAGGCCGAGCGCGCCATCAGCGAGCTGTTTCCCAAGCCGAAGATGATGATCATCGGCTTTCCCTCCAACCCGACCGCGATGTGCGTCGAGCTCGACTTCTTCGAAAAAGTGGTCGCGCTCGCCAAGCAGCACGGCATCCTCGTCGTGCACGACCTCGCCTACGCCGACATCACGTTCGACGGCTGGAAGGCGCCCTCGATCATGCAGGTGCCGGGCGCGCGCGACGTCGCCGTCGAATTCTTCACGATGTCGAAGAGCTACAACATGGCCGGCTGGCGCATCGGCTTCATGGTCGGCAACGCCGAGCTCGTGAACGCGCTCGCGCGCATCAAGAGCTATCACGACTACGGAACCTTCACGCCCTTGCAGGTGGCCGCCGTCGCCGCGCTGGAAGGGCCGCAGGAGTGCGTCGAGGAGATCCGCGCCAAGTACGAGAAGCGCCGCGACGTCATGGTGAAGGGCCTGCACGATGCCGGCTGGATGGTGGAGAAGCCGAAGGCCTCGATGTACATCTGGGCGAAGATCCCCGAGCAGTACCGCGCGATGGGCTCCATCGAGTTCGCGAAGAAGCTGCTCAAGGACGCGAAGGTCGCGGTGTCTCCCGGCATCGGCTTCGGCGATTTCGGCGACGACCACGTGCGCTTCGCGTTGATCGAGAACGAGAGCCGGCTGCGCCAGGCGGTGCGCGGCATCAAGGAGATGTTCCGCAAGGACGCCACGCCATGAGGGTCGTGGCGGTCTCGAACGACAAGGGGGAGGTCACCGACCCGGAGCTCCTCGGCGCGGCGGAAGGTGTCCACCGGCAGCTGCGTCCCCACCTGGGCGAATATCTAACTCGGATGAAGGAAGTGCTGGCGGCGGGCGCCGAGATGGCGGTCGCCGTCGAGGACGGCAGGGTGAAGGGGGTCACGGTGTTCCGCATCCTCGAGAAGACCCACTCGGGGCGCGATCTCTACTGCGACGACCTCGTGACCGACGAGGCGCAGCGCTCCACGGGCGTGGGGCATGCGCTCATGCAATACATGGAGCGAGTCTGCCGCGAGCGCGCGTGCGACACGTTCTCGCTCGACTCCGGAGCGCGGCGGCAGCAGGCGCACAAGTTCTACTTCCGCGAGGGAATGACGATCACGTCGTTCCACTTCGACAAGAAGATCTCCCCGCGCCCGACCGGCATCAAGGATGTCTGATCCTGTCCCCGTGCGGGGCAGCCCCCGGTGAAACCCATCCAGGTGGGTCTCCTCGGCCTCGGCACGGTCGGCAGCGGCACCATCGAGGTCCTGCGCCGCAACCGCGAGGAGATCTCGCGGCGCGCCGGGCGCGACATCGTGATCAAGGCCGCCAGCGCCCGCGACCTGACGAAGGAGCGCAAGGTCTCCCTCGAGGGGATCGAGATCGTGCCGACCGCGGGTCACATCGTCGCGCGGCCCGACATCGACATCGTGGTCGAGCTGATCGGCGGCGACACCGCCGCGCGGGAGCTGGTGCTGCGAGCCATCGACAACGGCAAGCACGTCGTCACCGCGAACAAGGCGCTCCTCGCGCTTCACGGCACCGAGATCTTCGCCCACGCCCACGCGAAGGGCGTGATGGTCGCGTTCGAGGCCGCGGTCGCCGGCGGGATTCCGATCATCAAGGCGATCCGGGAGGGCCTCACCGCCAACCGGATCGAGTGGATCGCGGGGATCATCAACGGCACCTGCAACTACATCCTCTCGGAGATGCGCGACAAGGGGCTGCCCTTCGACATGGTCCTCGCGGAGGCGCAGCGCCTCGGATACGCCGAGGCCGACCCGGCGACCGACATCGAGGGCGTCGACACCGCGCACAAGCTCACCATCCTCGCGGCGATCGCGTTCGGCATCCCGATGCAGTTCGACAAGGTGTACGTGGAGGGCATCACGAAGCTCACCGCGATCGACCTGAAGTACGCCGAAGGCCTCGGCTACCGCATCAAGCTGATCGGGCTCACGCGGCGCACGGGCAAGGGCATCGAGCTGCGCGTGCACCCGACGCTCGTCCCCGCGCGGCGCCTCATCGCGAACGTGGAGGGCGTGATGAACGCGGTGCTGGTGAATGGCGACGCGGTGGGGCCCACGCTCTTCTACGGGCGCGGCGCGGGTGCGGAGGCGACCGCGAGCGCCGTCGTCGCCGATCTCGTCGACGTGACGCGCATGGCGACTTCCGATCCCGAGCATCGCGTCCCGCACCTCGCATTCCAGCCGGACCGCCTCTCCGACGCGCCGATCCTCGCCATGGAGGACATCGAGACGGCGTATTACCTGCGGCTGCGCGCCCTCGACCGTCCCGGCGTGCTCGCCGACGTGACACGCATCTGCGCAGACCTCTCGATATCGATCGACGCGATCTTCCAGAAGGAGGCGGGCGAGGGCGAGGACCAGGTCGACGTCGTGATCCTCACGCACCGCACGGTCGAAAGGAACATCAACGCCGCGATCCGGCGCATCGAGGGGCTTTCGACCATTCCGGCGCCCGTCGTGCGCGTAAGGCTCGAGGAGCTGCTTTGAAGGGTCATTCCCGCGAAGGCGGGAATCCAGCCCGGTCGCGCGAACCCTGTGCCCGGATTCCCGCCTTCGCGGGAATGACGCCGTGAAGTACGTCAGCACACGGGGCCACGCGGCATCCCAGTCGTTCACCGACATCCTGCTCGAAGGCCTCGCGCCCGATGGCGGGCTCATGGTGCCGGAGCAGTGGCCGCGCATCATGCCGGTCAAGTTCCAGGCGATGCGCGACCTCGCCTATCCGCAGCTGGCTTTCGAGATCCTGCGCTTCTTCGCCGCCGACTATCCCGGCGCCGAGCTGAAGCAGGCGGCGTTCAAGACGTACACCGCGAAGGCCTTCGGAGCCCCGGAGATCACGCCGCTGCGCACGCTCGAGCCCAACCTGCACATCCTCGGGCTCTCGAACGGGCCGACGCTCGCGTTCAAGGACATCGCGATGCAGCTCCTCGGGAACCTCTTCGAGCAGGTCCTCGAGAGGCAGGACCGCACGCTCAACATCCTCGGCGCCACCAGCGGCGACACGGGCTCCGCGGCGGAGCACGCGCTGAAGGGCAAGGCGCGGCTGAACGTGTTCATGCTTTCGCCGCGCGGGCGCATGAGCCCGTTCCAGCGCGCGCAGATGTATTCCCTCGCCGACGCGAACGTCTTCAACATCGCGATCGAGGGGATGTTCGACGATTGCCAGGACATCGTGAAGCGGGTCTCGTCCGACCTCGCCTTCAAGGAGGCGCATCGCCTCGGCGCCGTGAACTCGATCAACTGGGCGCGGGTCGTGGCCCAGGTCGTCTACTACTTCAAGGGATACTTCCCCGCGACGCGATCCAACGACGAGCAGGTGTCGTTCGCGGTGCCCTCGGGAAACTTCGGCAACATCTTCGCGGGCTACGTCGCCAAGCGCATCGGCCTGCCGATCCGCCGGCTGGTGCTCGCCACCAACGAAAACGACGTCCTCGACGAGTTCTTCCGCACGGGCCGCTACCATCCCCGCAAGGCCGCGGACACCCATGCGACGTCGAGCCCGTCCATGGATATCTCGAAGGCGTCCAACTTCGAGCGCTTCATCTGGGATGCGGTCGACGGCGACGGCGACAAGGTCACGTGGCTCTGGAAGCAGGTGGAGGAGGACGGCGGGTTCGACCTCTCGACCGACAAGGCGTGGGAGAAGATCGAGGAGGACTCGGGGTTCGTCTCGGGCCGCAGCACGCACGAGGACCGCATCGCGACCATCCGCCTCGTGAAGCAGAGGTATGCGCAGGTGATCGATCCCCATACCGCCGACGGCGTGAAGATCGCGCTTCGCATGCGCGAGCCCCGCTACCCGATGATCTGCCTCGAAACCGCGCTTCCCGCGAAGTTCGACGAGACCATCGTCGAGGCGCTCGGCGAGCACGCGCCCCGGCCCGCGCGTTTCGAGGGCCTCGAGCGGCTTCCGCAGAGGGTGGAAGTGATGGCGCCCGACGCCGAGGCGGTGAAGCGCTTCATCGGCACGCACGCGCTCGCGTAGCGGCTAAGCGCCTCCATCGCGCGCAGGCGCGGCCTTAGATAGTAAGATTCGCCCATGACCGGGCGCAAACTCATTCCGATCCTCGTCGCGGCCATGGCCCTCGGGTGCACGGGCGCGGGCGCCGCGCTGCACACGCTTTATGCCGCGAGCGTTCGCACGACCGTCAACGCCGAGACGCCGGTCGCGGGCAACCTCTACACCGTCAACCTCGCCAACGGCACCGCGACGCTCGTCGGCGCGATCCGGTTGGCGGGCTCGAAGTCGATCGGCGTGACGGGCCTCGCCGCGGATCCGACGAGCGGGGTGCTCTACGGGATCACCTCCGAGAAGTCGCCGAACAGCCCCCACGCCCTGGTGACGATCGATCCGGCGAGCGGGGCGGCGGAGCTGGTCGGGGACCTGCGCCTCATCGGCTCGGACATCGCGTTCGATTCCAAGGGCACGCTCTACATCTGGCTCCCCGGCACGAGCCAGCTCGGCACCGTGAGTCTCTCGGATGCGGCCGTGAGCCCGATCGGCAAGGCGGGCCCGGGGGGCAGCCCCGCCGGCATCGCCATCGATCCCAACGGAATGGTCTACGTCATCTCGAAGGGCGCCAGCGGCACGCTCGACAACGTGGATCTGGCGACGGGGGCGCTGCAGGTCGGGCCGCAGCTCACCGGGGCGCCGTTCTCGACCCAGATCAACTCGATGTCGTTCTCGCCGTCGGGCCTGCTCCTCGCCGTCAACTCGAACGGCGGCAGCCCGGCCAACACGCGCCTCGTCACCATCAATACGGCGACGGGTGTCGTCGCCACCATCGGCCCGCTTCCCGACGACACCGACGCGCTCACGTTCAGCGGCTCCGGCCCCAACCTCGCGCCGACGCTGTCCACCATGAGCCCGGGCGGGCGCGTGGTGATCGTGGTCATCTCGACGGTGCTCCTCGTCCTCGCGGGAATGCTCGTCCTCAGGCGCAAGTAGCGCGGCGCTTCCCTAGAAGAACACCAGCCACGCGACGAGGATGGTGAGCACCATGCCGCCGATGATGGCGGAGAAGACAACCGCCATCACCCGGGCGTCCTGCGCCTGCTGCCCGGCGCGGTCCGTTGCGGCGAGGGTCTTGCCGCGGGTGCGCTCGCGAAACGCGACGAAGATCACGGTGGCGAGGATCGCGAGGAACGCGAGGAAGACCGCGAAGAGCTTCCACCCCAGCGACATTACTGCTCCTCTTTCTCCTTCGGCGGGTTGCCGTCGAACACCTGGTTCTGGCGCCGCTGCAGCCACGCGTCGCGCAGGAACGTGTAGCGGTCGAGCGCCGCCTGGTCGAGGATATTTTCCGCCTTGAGCAGGCTCGCGCGCGTGCGCACCTTGTCGAGCCCCCACCATGTCCAGTAGACGCGGCTGTTGTCGACCGCCTTGTAGTAGTACCAGCTGGGATCCACTACGCGCGCGGGCGCATCGCGCGCCGTGCTCGGGCCCAGCAGCGGGATCACGAAGTAGGGCCCCGGAGGCATGCCCCACCAGCCGAGCGTCTGGCCGAAATCCTCGTAGTGCTTCTCGAGCCCCAGGGGGGTCGCGACGTCCCACAGGCCGAATACGCCGAATACCGTGTTCACCACGAATCTTCCGGCGTCGGAGGCGCCCTGCTTCACCTTGCCCTGCAGGACGTTGTTGAGGCTGGTGCCGATGTCCTCGAGATTGCCGTAGAAGTTGTTGACGCCTTCCTGAGCGAAGGCGGGGGTGACTTTCTCGTAGCCCTGCGCGACCGGCTTCAGCACGGCGCGGTCCAGCGCATCGTTGAATTCGAACGTCTTTCGATTCAATCCTTCCCATGGATCGCGGGGATCGCCGCCGGTGGTGGCGCACGCGCAAAGCGTGAGGGAGGCGAGGAGGGCTAGGGCGAGGCGCATGACGGAAATCCTTGGCGGTGATTGGGTTCCCGAATGCCGGGAATGGCGAAGACGGCTCAGTGAATGAAGCGCATCGACAGGTCGAGCGCGTCGATATCCTTGGTGAGGGCGCCGATGGAGATGCGCTGCACGCCGGTCTCCGCGATCGCGCGCACGGTCTCGAGGTTCACGCCGCCCGAGGCCTCGAGCTCGGCGCGGTCGCCGGCGATCTTCACCGCCTCGCGCATGCGGGCGAGATCGAAGTTGTCGAGGAGGATGAGCCTCGCGCCCGCGTCGAGCGCCTCGCGCAGCTGCTCGATGGTTTCGACCTCCACCTGCAGCATCGTCACCGCATCGACGTCGTGCCGGGCGGCCCTCACCGCGGCGGCGACGCCCCCCGCCGCCATGATGTGGTTTTCCTTGATCAGAATGCCGTCGTAGAGGCCGATGCGATGGTTGGTGCCGCCGCCCATGAAGACGGCGTACTTCTCGGCCTTGCGAAGGCCGGGGATCGTCTTGCGCGTATCGAGAATCTTCGCGCGCGTCCCCTCGACGGCGCGCACGAACATGCCGGTTCTCGTGGCGACGGCCGACAGCAGCTGCACGAAGTTGAGCGCGGTGCGCTCGGCGGTGAGGAGCGCGCGCGCCTTGCCCTCGAGCTCGCACAGCGAGGAGTCGGCGACGATCGCGTCGCCGTCCTCGTGGTGCCAGAAGATCTCGACGTCGGGGTCGAGCTCCTCGAAGGTGCGGTTGAACCATTCGACCCCGCACAGCACGCCGCTTTCCCGGGTCATGAGGCGGGCGCGGGCGATCCGGTCTTCGGGGATGAGGCGTGCCGTGAGGTCTCCGGTTCCGACGTCCTCCTCGAGGGCGCGGGTCACGTCGCGGGTCACGGTCTCCTCGAGCGCGTGGTAGGCGTCGGGCATGGATCTACTCAACTTGGGGCAGGTGAAACGTCGCAGTTCGACAGGCTAACACGGGGGAAGTTTTGACCTGGCGCAGCTTGCGCGGAGCCGCGAAGGTGTAGCGTTGTGGAGAGCGAAAGCCGCCGCGCGGGAGGCACGGCCGGGGGTTGAAAACCCGTGCTCCGGCAGCAACTTCATCGAAGGACCGTGATCGTCCGAGAGGACCGAAGCCATGAGAATCGACAAACTGACCACCAAGTTCCAGCAGGCGCTCGCCGACGCCCAGAGCCAGGCGCTCGCCCACGACAGCGGCTTCATCGAGCCGCAACACCTGCTGCTGGCGCTCCTCGCCCAGGAGGACGGCGGCACCGCCTCCCTCCTGCAGCGCGCCGGCGTGAACGTGGCACCCCTCAGGAAGGCGCTCGAGGACGCCATCGCGCGGATGGCGAAAGTCGAGGGCACCGGGGGCGAGATCACCATCTCGCGCGACCTGAACAATCTCCTGAACCTCACCGACAAGGAAGCCACCAAGCGCGGCGACCAGTTCATCTCCTCCGAGCTTTTCCTTCTTGCCGCGTCGAAGGACAAGGGCGAGACCGGCCGGCTTCTCAAGCAGCACGGCGTGAATCCCACGGCGCTCGAGGAGGCCGTCAAGGCGGTGCGCGGCAACGAGACCGTGCACGACGCCGAGAGCGAGGGCCAGCGCGAGGCGCTCAAGAAATACACCATCGACCTCACCGAGCGCGCCCGCGCGGGCAAGCTCGACCCGGTGATCGGGCGCGACGAGGAGATCCGGCGCGTGATCCAGGTGCTGCAGCGGCGCACCAAGAACAATCCCGTGCTGATCGGCGAGCCCGGCGTCGGCAAGACCGCCATCGTGGAAGGCCTCGCGCAGCGCATCGTGAACGACGAGGTCCCCGAGGGGCTGCGCGGCAAGCGCGTGCTCTCGCTCGACATGGGCATGCTCATCGCCGGCGCCAAGTACCGCGGCGAGTTCGAGGAGCGCCTCAAGAACGTGCTGAAGGAGCTCTCCCAGGACGCGGGCCAGACGATCGTCTTCATCGACGAGCTGCACACCATGGTCGGCGCGGGCAAGGCCGAAGGCGCGATGGACGCGGGCAACATGCTCAAGCCCGCGCTGGCGCGCGGCGAGCTGCACTGCGTCGGCGCCACCACGCTCGACGAGTACCGCAAGTACATCGAGAAGGACGCGGCCCTCGAGCGGCGCTTCCAGAAGGTGATGGTCGAGGAGCCCTCGGTCGAGGACACGATCGCGATCCTGCGCGGGCTGAAGGAGAAGTACGAGGTCCACCACGGCGTGGACATCACCGACCCCGCGATCGTCGCGGCGGCGGAGCTCTCGCAGCGCTACATCACCGACCGGTTCCTGCCCGACAAGGCGATCGACCTCATCGACGAGGCGGCCTCGCGCATCAAGATGGAGATCGACTCCAAGCCCGAGGTGATGGAC
>JADGRS010000450.1 GCA_017880705.1 Burkholderiales bacterium | reverse complement strand
GAGCTGGGCGGCCGCGCCGGGAAGGTGCGCGTCCTCGCATTCCGCAACGTCGCGATCATGGGCCGCTTTCGCGATGCGATCGAGGCCGCGCTCCAATCCGGCGGCGTGCCGAGCGTCGCCGCCGTGCGCCGGCTCACGACGAAATACGGAATCGCGCTGAATGCGGAGCAGGAGATCGCCGACGACCTCGGAGCATTCATTCGCGCGAGCTGGAGCAACGGCCAGGCCGAGACCTACGCCTTCGCGGAGATCGATCGTTCGCTCGCGATCGGGACGGTGCTCAACGGAAAGCGCTGGAAGCGCGCCAACGACGAGCTGGGCGTCGCCTTCATCGCCAACGGGCTGTCGAGCGCGCATCGCGACTATCTCGCGGCCGGCGGCGCGGGATTCTTCGTGGGCGACGGGCGCATCAACTACCGCGAGGAGCTGATCGGCGAGGCCTACTACTCGATCGAGCTCGCGAAGAATTCGGCGATCACCCTCGATGCCCAGCGCATCCGCAATCCGGCCTACAACGCCGACCGCGGCCCGGCGTCTTTCTATGCGATACGGCTCCACGTGGAGTTCTAGCGCAAGGACGAATGCAGCCTGGCCTCTACGTGCGGATGTGCGGGCGGCCAAACCTGGAAAGGGCGCGATCCAACTTAAAAGAATGTGTACCTGACACGAATTTTTAGGTAGCCTTCGGCGCACAACAAGAACGATCGGAGGGGGGCAAATGGAGCCGTTGAAGACGTCCGCGGACGTCCTGTTCATCCTGCTCGGCGCTGTCATGGTGCTCGCGATGCACGCGGGCTTCGCGTTCCTCGAGCTGGGCACGGTGCGGCGCAAGAACCAGGTCAATGCGCTGATGAAGATTCTCGTGGACTTCTCGGTGTCCACGGTCGCGTACTTCTTCATCGGCTACTGCGCGGCGTACGGCGTGAGCTTCTTCTCGGGTGCGGAGGCGCTCGCGCAGAAGAGCGGCTACGAGCTCACGCGTTTCTTCTTCCTCCTTACATTCGCGGCCGCCATTCCGGCGATCGTCTCGGGCGGCATCGCGGAGCGCTTCAAGTTCAACCCGCAGATCGCGGCGACGTTCCTCCTCGTGGGCTTCGTATATCCGTTGTTCGAGCGGATCGCCTGGAACCAGGGCTTCGGCGTGCAGGCCTGGCTCAAGGAAGCGTTCGGAGCCGAATTCCATGACTTCGCGGGATCGGTGGTCGTGCACGCCGTCGGCGGATGGATCGCGCTCTGCGCGGTGCTGCTCCTCGGCGCGCGCATGGGACGCTATACGAAGGACGGCCGCGTGGTCGCCTTTCCGCCGTCGAGCATCCCGTTCCTCGCGCTGGGCGCCTGGATGCTCACGGTCGGCTGGTTCGGGTTCAACGTGATGAGCGCGCAGACGATCGACAGGCTCTCCGGCCTCGTCGCGATGAATTCCCTCATGGCGATGGCGGGCGGGACGATCGCGGGCCTCGTCGTCGGCCGCAACGACCCGGGGTTCGTGCACAACGGCCCGCTCGCGGGACTGGTCGCCATCTGCGCGGGCTCCGACGTGATGCATCCGCTCGGCGCGCTCGTCACGGGGCTGGTTGCGGCGTCGATCTTCGTCGGCATGTTCAACTTCACCCAGGACCGCTGGAAGATCGACGACGTGCTCGGCGTCTGGCCCCTGCACGGCCTGTGCGGGACGTGGGGCGGCCTCGCATGCGGCATCTTCGGCGCCAAGGCGCTCGGCGGGATGGGCGGCGTGGCGTTCATGAGCCAGCTCGCCGGCACCGCGATCGGCATCGTGGTCGCCCTCGCTGGCGGCTTTGCCGTCTACGGCACCCTGAAGGCCACCGTCGGCATTCGCCTCGATCCCGAAGCTGAATTCGACGGCGCGGACATCTCCATCCACCGCATCAGCGCCACCCCCGAGCACGAGGAGTAAACCGCCGAATCGTCGGCGCACGAGTTGCTCATGCGTGATTCTGTGCGGCGGCGGACAAACCCGGAAAGGACACGATCACCTTGGTGCCGCGGCCGCCATCGCCGTCCGCGACCTCGATCGTGGCGCCATGGCGTTGCGCGATCTCGTTCACGATGGCGAGGCCGAGCCCGCTGCCTTCGGTGGACTCGTTTTCGAGTCTGCGGAAGCGCTCGAAGATGCGCGTGCGCTCTGTCGCGGGAATGCCCGGCCCGTCGTCGTTCACCTCGAGAAACGAGATCTTCCCACCGATTCCGGTCCGTACCGTGACAGTCCGGGCTCCATAGCGCGCGGCATTGTCCACGAGGTTCGACGCAAGCTCGCCCACCAGCACGCTGTTGCCCTCGATCGGCGCGGGCGCGAGGTCGAACTCGAGCTCGACTCCGCGCGGGGTCACCGACCGCAGCCACGTGCCGGCCTGGTCCTTCACGATGTCGGCGAGGTCGCACGGCTCGAGGGGCACCCCCGGATTGGAAAGCGGATCGGCGGAGGCGAGCGAGAGGATCTGCTGCGCCAGGCGCCCGAGCCGCGCCGCGCCCTCGCGCGCCTGCTTGAGATGGGAATCGTCCCGCACGTCGCCATCGCGCGCGAGGTCGAGCTGCGTGATGAGGCCCGCGATCGGCGTGCGCAGCTGGTGCGCGGCGTCCGCGATGAAGCGCGCCTGCAGGCTCTGCGCGCTTTCCACGCGCCCGAGCATCTCGTTCAGCTCGTGCACCAGCGGACGCAGCTCGTTCGCGATCGCGATCTCCTCGACGGGGCGCAGGTCGAGGTGGGTCCGTGCCTGGAGCTGGCGCCTCAAGTCTTCCACGGGGTCCAGGCCGCGGCCCACGCCGAGAAGGATCGCGAACACCGCGGCGACGGACAGCAGCGTCGTCGGCACGATCGCCGAGAGCGCCGCGTCGCGCGAAGCTTGCTCGCGCTTGCGCCGCGTCTCCGTGGCGACGACCTGCAC
>JADGRS010000449.1 GCA_017880705.1 Burkholderiales bacterium | reverse complement strand
CGCCCGCACTGGTCTCCCGCGCTGCCGGAAGAGGCTCGAAAGCTCAAGCAGCCCGACGGCTCGAGCGGAACGGCGTCGTTCGTCGTCCTGATGGTGCTGGCCAGCATTTTCTCCGTTCTCTTCGATCGCTACTACTACGTTCTCTCGTTTCCGGAGGCGATGCTCGACGAACGCCTGGTGATGGCCACGGGCGCCGGCGGAGGCATCGCGCTGGCCGCGGCACTCCTCAACCGCATCTTCAAGCTGGGACTGCTGTCGCGCATGGCCGAGCAAGTGGTATTCGTGTTGATTCCTCCGCTGGCCCTCATCTTCCTCGTGCTCGGCACGATATTCCTCGGCTGGGCCACGCCCACGGAGGGCGGCGCGATGGGAGCGGCCGGGGCGCTGGTGATGGCGCTCGCGCGCGGACGCCTGTCGTTCAGCCTCACGCGACAGGCGATGGAGAGCACTGCGAAGCTCTCCACCTTCGTGGTGTTTATCCTCATCGGCGCGCGCGTCTTCAGCCTCACGTTCTATGGCGTGAACGGTCACGTCTGGGTCGAGCACCTGCTCACGAGCCTTCCCGGCGGGCAGCTGGGGTTCCTCATCACCGTGAACGCGATCATCTTCTTCCTCGCGTTCTTCCTCGACTTCTTCGAGCTGTCGTTCATCGTCGTGCCGCTCATCGGCCCGGTGGCGGACAAGCTGGGCATCGACCTCATCTGGTTCGGCGTGCTGCTGGGCGTGAACATGCAGACGTCGTTCATGCACCCGCCCTTCGGCTTCGCGCTCTTCTACCTGCGCAGCGTGGCGCCGGATCGCGACTACATGGACAAGGTGACGGGGCTGCGCATGGCGCCGGTGACGACCGGCCAGATCTATTGGGGCGCGATCCCGTTCGTGCTGATCCAGCTGATCATGGTGGGGCTCCTCATCGCGTTCCCGCAGATGTCGCTCGTGTACAAGTCGAACGTGCCGGTCTACGACATCAACAAGGTGAAGGTCATCATCCCGTCGGAGAACTTCCAGAACCCGGGCGACGACATCATGAAGGACCTGCAGAAGGGCGGCGCCGCGCCGCAGAAGTCCGACGAGGACAAGGCGGCCGAGGAAATCGAGAAGGCGCTGAAGGGCGGCAGGTAGCATGGGGCGGCTCGACCGGGGCCTCGCATCGGTCCTCGGGGCCGCCTCGCTCCTGGTGCTGCCCGTGTCGTTCCTGCTCTTCCTGCAGTGGCCGCTGCGCGAGGTCGCGCAGCGCGGGGCGCGCGAGGCGAACGACCTCGCGCAGATCCTCTTCGCGCTCTACGTGAGCGCGGCCGTCACGGCCGCCACCCGCGATCGCGCCCACCTCGCTGCCGACTTCTTCGCGCGGCGCTATCCCGCGCCGTGGAAGCAGGGACTGTGGCGCGCGGCCTGCCTCGCGATCCTCGTTCCCGCAGCGTGCTTCGTGATCTGGTCGGGCGGGCACGGCGCCTGGATGTCGCTCGTGC
This sequence comes from Burkholderiales bacterium, assembly GCA_017880705.1. GTDB lineage: Bacteria > Pseudomonadota > Gammaproteobacteria > Burkholderiales > Usitatibacteraceae > Usitatibacter. The sequence goes on along the minus strand of JADGRS010000449.1, from coordinate 1,437 downwards.
AGCTGGAGCGCTTTCCCGAGACCTTCAATCCGGGCTATTTCGTGGTGCGCCTCGCGGCCATCGTCCTCGCGCTCCTCGCCCTCCTCCAGGCGCTGGTGGACCTCTTCGCGCCGGGCATTCGATCGCGCGAATGATGGAGACGGCCGGGCTGTGGATGCTCGCGGCCGTCGCGGTCGCGATGCTCGCCACGGGATTGCCGGCCTGGATCGTCCTCGTGGGAGTGTCGCTCGCCTTCGCCGCGGGAGGCCTCGCCATGGGGCTCTTCGACGCCTCGCTCCTCGAGGCGGTGTATCCGCGCCTGGTGGGTCTCCTCGAGAACGACCTGCTGCAGGCGCTGCCCCTGTACGTTCTGATGGGCGTGATCATCAACCGCACGGCCCTCGCCGACATTCTCTTTCGCGCGGCGCGCCGTTCCCTCGAGCCGACGCGACGCGGGTTGCCCCTCGCGGGGATCTTCCTCGGCGTGCTCCTCGCGCCCATGAGCGGATCCGTCGGCGCCAGCGTGGCGATGCTGTCGCGAACCCTCTACCCTCGCCTCGCCGCCGAGGGATTTCCCGAGGACCGCAACGTCGCCCTGGTCTGCGTGGCGAGCACGCTCGGCGTCGTGGTGCCGCCCTCGCTCGTGCTGATCCTGCTCGGCGACGCGATGATGCGCGCGCACACCGAAGCTTCGCACCTCGCCGGCCTGGGCGGGCGCATCGTGAATACGCAGGACGTCTTCCACGCGGCGCTCGTTCCCGCGGCGCTGTTGCTCGCCCTGTGCGTCGCGATCGCGGCGTGGCAAGGCCGAGGGGCCGCGCGGCCGGCATCGTCCGTGGAGCTCACCCGCGCGGAATGGGCAACCGCGACCGCGGCGACGGCGCTTATCGTGGCGCTGCTGGCGGGCGTGACGCTCGGCTATCTCTACGCGGTGGAAGCGGCCGCGACGGGCGGCATGGCGCTCGTCGCCCATGGCTTCGCGAGCCGCGCCCTGCGGTTCGACATCCTCGGCAAAGTCTTGCGCGAGACGATGGCGATCACGGGCGCGCTCTTCGCGCTGCTCGTCGCCGCCACGGTCTTCACGCTGGTGCAGCGGGCGTTCGGCACCGACCGCTGGCTCGCCGCGGCGTTCGCGGGCATCGGCGGCGGCCCCGGCGCGATCCTCGCCTGCTCACTGGCCGCGCTCGCTTTGTGCGCCCTCGTGCTCGACGCTTTCGAGATGATCTTCGTGGTGGTGCCGCTCATCATTCCCGCGCTACTGGTGCGCGTGCCCGACGCGCCGTGGGTCGCCGTCCTCACGCTCCTCATCCTGCAGGCATTGCGGCCTCAGTTTTCCGACATCAAATTTTTTACAACGGATCTTGATGCGCGGTTTTTGTCTCCGCGCGAACGCCAATGGACCCGTGACTTGCTCGTGGTGAGCGGTTACGGCTTGACGTTGCATCCTCAGTTGCAGAA
>JADGRS010000448.1 GCA_017880705.1 Burkholderiales bacterium | reverse complement strand
TCCTTGCCGTTCAGCTCGATGGACCCGCCCGAAGGCGCGAGCCGGCCGCTCACGAGATTGAAGAGCGTCGACTTCCCCGCGCCGTTGGGCCCGATGATCGCGTGGCGCTCGCCGGCGGGAATCTCCAGCGACACGCCGCGAATGATCGCCGTCGCGCCGAAGCTCTTGTGGACGTCGCGTAGCCGCAGCGCGTTGTCAGGCATGGGCGGCCTCGATGCGAGCCTCGTCGCCGGCGAGCTCCCATGCGGCGCGGACGCGGGGCGTGGCGCGGCGCAGCAGGAAGAAACCGATGATCGCGACCGCCGCCGCGCCCAGCCATGGCCAGGGTGTGGCGGCGTTCATCGGAATCCAGAAGAGCTTCATGCGCGTGCCGGACTCGGGCTGCGTGGACAATCGATAGGCGATCTCGATGAGCGTCGCGGTGCCGACGACCAAGAGCACTGCCGCCGGCAACGCGAACGCATAGGCGCGCAGCACGAACGGCAGCGCGCGCGTGCGGAACAGCGCCGCGTGCCGCGTGAGGATCTGCGCGAGCCCGCCGGGCGCGAAAAGAATGATCCCCATGAAGAAGACCCCGAGATACAGCAGCCACGCCGTCGTGTAGCCGCTCAAGCTCACCTGCAGCCACGTGATCGCCACGGCGCCGAGGATCGCGCCGATGAAATGGTGCACGCCACCGATGTAGACCATCAGGAGCACTTCGCCCGAGCGCATCGCGCCCACGGCCTCCGAGGTCACGATCTCGTAGTTGATCGCGTGCAGCCCGCCGGCGAGCCCCGCGAACATCGCCGCCACCGAGCACACGATGAAGCGCACGCGCTGCGGGTTGTAGCCGATGAATTCGACGCGCTCGGGATTGTCGCGCACCGCGTTGCACAGGCGCCCCACGGGCGTGCGCATGAAGGCGAGCGCGAGCAACGCCGTCACGACGAGCCAGAACGCGATCACGTAGTAGACCTGCACCTGGGAGCCGAAGTCGAGGCCGAAGAGGTGCGGCGCCTTGGTGCGGCTCGCGGTGACGCCTTCCTCGCCGCCGAAGAATGCCGGCAGCATCAACGAGGCCGCATGCACGAGCTCGCCCACGCCGAGGGTGATCAGCGCGAAGATCGTTCCCGCGCGGCGCGTCGCCACCGCGCCGACGATGATTCCCGCGGCGAGTCCGGCGAGCGCACCCGCGAGCGGAACGAACGGAATGGGGATCGCCAATCCGCCATTCACCGCGCGCAGGAGATGAATTGCCGCGTAGCCGCCGAGCCCGAAGTACACGGCGTGCCCGAACGACAGCAGCCCCGTCTGTCCCAGCAGCAGGTTGTACGAGATCGCGAAGATCGCCGCGATCCCCATCTGCGAAAGCAACGACCGGGAGAAGTCGCCGTCGAGACCCGGTATCCACGGCAGCGCGACGAGGAGCGCCGCCGATGCAACGAGGGCGCGCGTCGAGCGGCTCATTGATCGCGCGTGCCCATGATTCCGCGGGGGCGCACGATGAGCATCAGCACCAGGAGGAAGTACGGCAGGATCGGCGCGGCCTGCGACACCTTGATCGCGTAGACCTCGCCCAGCGCCGAGCCCGGAGCGACGGCCATGCCCATCGACCGGAACGCATCGAGGAGCGAGACATCCAGCGCGACCGCGAAGGTCTGCACGATGCCGATGAGCATCGACGCGATGAACGCTCCCGGGATCGAGCCCAGCCCGCCCACGACGACCACGACGAACACGATCGGCCCCAGGGCCACGGCCATGTTCGGCTCCGTGAGGAGCGCGAAGCCGCCGATCACGCCGGCGAGTCCCGCGAGCGCCGAGCCGACGCCGAACACCAGCACGAACAAACGCGGCACATCGTGACCCAGCGCGCCCACCATCTGCGGATGGGTGAGGGCGGCCTGGATCACGAGCCCGAGTCGTGTCCGTTTGAACGCGAAGTACAGGAACGCGAACATCCCGACGGAGATCGCCATCATCAGGAACTTGTAGAAGGGATAGCTCGTTCCCATCAGCGTGAAGATCGGGAAATCGATCGAGCCCGGCACGCGGTTCTCGATGGGCCCGCGCCCCCACGCCATGATCACGAGCTCGCCGATGACGTAGGAAAGCCCGAAGGTGAAGAGGATCTCCGCGACGTGCCCCTGCTTGTGGACGCGCCGCAGCCCGAAGCGCTCGACCGCCGCGCCGATCAACCCGCACGCCAGGGGCGCGAGCACCAGCGCGGGCCAGAAGCCGACCCATCGCCCGATCTGGTACGAGAGATACGCGCCCAGCATGAAGAAGCTCGCGTGCGCGAAGTTCAGCACGCCCATCAGGCTGAAGATGAGCGTGAGCCCGCTCGACAGCATGAACAGCAAGAGCCCGTACACCACTCCGTTCAGGAGTGAGAACGCGGCGATGTCGGCCACGAGGCTAGCTCGGGCGCTGCATCTTGCAGGTCGTGGGAAGCGCCGTGTCCTTCGCGTCGATCTTGCGGTCGGTCACGAAGCCGAGGCTGGTGCCCTCGAGCCCGTACTTCACCTTGTCGGACAGCGTCGAGACGAAGAGCGGCTGCAGCAGCTGGTGGTTGTCGGCGCGCATCTCCATCGGACCAAACACCGTGTCGAGCTTCATGCCTTCCAGCGCGTGCGCGATCTTCACCGGATCGTTCGACTTCGCCTTCGTCGCCGCGGCGGCGAGCATCTCGAAGGTGTTCTTCAGGCGCCAGTAGTAGAACTCGTCGGACTTGTCGGGGTAGCGCTTGTGGAACGCCACTTCGTCGGGATCCGGGGTCGGCAGGATGTTGTTGTGATATTCGGTCACCTGCTTGAGATATCCGACGCCGTCGACTCCGATCGCCGGCACCGAGCCGAGTCCGCCGCCGTAGTAGGTGAAGTAGTTCACCTTGAGGCCCGCGTCCTTGCCCGCCTTGAAGAGGAGC
>JADGRS010000447.1 GCA_017880705.1 Burkholderiales bacterium | reverse complement strand
CGCCGCCGACACCAGCGGGACCAGTGCGCCGGCCGGCGACACGACCACCATGAGCAAGGGCATGGCCGCCCCGACCGAGAACGATGCGGCCGAGGTCAGCGCGGCCTGCACCGGACGCGCGGTGGTGATTTCCGAAATCCCCAGCTCGTCGCGCGCGTGGGCTCCCAAGGCATCTTTCGCCATCAGCTGGCGGGCCACCTTCCGCGCCAGCGCCTTATCGACACCGCGCTTGACGTAGATGTCGGCAAGCTCATCAAGCTCAAGCCCGGGGTTCTTTTTCAACTCCTTGCGCTCGCGCGCGAGATCCGCATGTTCGGTGTCGGATTGCGAACTGACCGACACATACTCGCCGGCCGCCATCGACATGGCGCCCGCCACCAGTCCGGCGACGCCGGCGATCAAGACAGCGTTCGGCGTCGCGGCCGCCGCGGCCACGCCGACGATCAAGCTCGCGGTCGAGACGATGCCGTCGTTGGCTCCGAGCACCGCGGCGCGAAGCCATCCGGTGCGCTCGAGCCGGTGTGTCGCTTCCTTGAGCATGGGGCGCCCCTTTTCCATCGGGAATCCCCGACAATATACATTTCGCGCGGCGGAGGACGAGAGTGGCGGCGAAGCGCAGGTGCAAGTGGGCGCAATCCGACGCGCTCCTCATGGCGTACCACGACGCGGAGTGGGGCGTGCCGGTGCACGACGACCGCGTGCTCTTCGAGATGCTCAATCTCGAGGGCGCCCAGGCGGGATTGAGCTGGCTCATCGTCCTGAGGAAGCGCGATCATTATCGAAAGGCGTTCGATCGATTCGACGCGCGCAAGATCGCGCGCTACGGCGCCGCGAAGAAGGCGTCCCTCATGAAGAACGAAGGCATCGTTCGGAACCGCCTCAAGATCGCGGCCGTAGTCGGGAACGCCAAGGCCTTTCTCGCGGTTCAACGCGAGTTCGGGAGTTTCGATCTGTACATCTGGCAGTTCGTGGGCGGCAAGCCGCTCTCGGCGCGGGCGAGGAAGAGCGGGATCGCGAAGAGCGAGACCATGAGCAAGGACCTGAAGGCGAGGGGATTCCGCTTCGTGGGGCCGACCATCTGCTACGCGTTCATGCAGGCCGTCGGCATGGTGAACGACCATTCGCCGAATTGCTTCAGGCGCCGCGCATGGACCTGATCGACCTCGTGACGCGCTGGGGCGTGCCCCTCGTGATCGTCTTCGTGCTGCTCGAGCAGGGCGGGCTTCCGTTGCCCGCCGCGCCGCTGATGGTGGTCGCGGGCGCGCTCGCCGGGGCGGGGACGCTGCGCCCGGAGCACGTGCTGGGGGCGGCGCTCGTGGGCTGCCTCGTCGCCGATCATCTCTGGTTCGCCATCGGTAGGCGCGCGGGGCGCAGGGTTCTCGGCACCATCTGCAAGCTGTCGCTTTCGCCCGATACGTGCGTGCGGCAGACCGACGACCTCGTCGCGCGCCATGGGCTGTCGCTGCTAGTGGTCGCGAAGTTCATTCCCGGCGTATCCGCCGTCGCGATCCCCACGGTGGCGGCGATGGGAATCCACTGGCGGCGCTTCATCGTGTTCGACGGCATAGGCGCCCTTCTGTGGAGCGGAGCCTATATCGGGGCCGGCATGATCTTCAGCCGCGAGGTGACGCGCCTTCTCGATTCCATGAGCGTCATCGGCGGATATGCGGTGTTGATCGTCGCGGTGCTCGTCAGCATCTACATTTCGATCAAGGTGCTGCACCGCATGAGCTTGAAGCGCCTGCACCGCCTCGTGCGGATCTCGCCGTCGGAAGTCTCGGAGCTGATCGAGCAGGATCCGCACCTCGTGATCATCGACGCGCGTTCCGAAGTCGCGCGGGCGGAGGATCCTCGCGTGCTGCCGCGGTCGGTGATGCTGGGGAATCGAGACGTCGAGGAGGTGCTCTCGCAGCACTCGAAGCACCAGATGGTGATCACGTTCTGCACGTGCCCCAGCGAAGCGAGCGCGGCGCTCCTCGCCGAGCAGCTCCTCAAATCCGGCTACCACCGCGTTCGCGTGCTGACCGGAGGGACGGACGCGCTGCATGCATTGAGCGGCCCGCTCGCGAGCGTCGTCGACGGCTGAGCGCTAGCGGCAGGAAGGCGCTGCGAGCGCCTGGAGCACTTCTCCCGTCTCGGTGTCCTGCAGGAACGCGGCGACCGACATTCGCTCGGCGTTCCATCCGGCGCGCGCCTTGAACTCGAACTCGAGGCGCGCCTCGGGCCTCGCCACCTTCACGCTCGCCATGTCGCGAACGACGTGGTCGTTGGTGAGCTGCTCTCCCTTGTTCTCGCCCGCCGTGACTCGCGTGGAGAGACCGTTCTGCAGGGGCAGCGCCGCGAGAACGAGGTGCCTGGTGCGAATGCCGGGCTCGAGCTTCACCGCGACCGAGCCGGTGAGGGTTCCATCGGCGGCGCCGTGGGATTCCAGCGCGAGCGTTGCGCGCGCGGGCTTGCGCGCGATCGCATCGAGGGCGTCCGCGAATGCCTTCTTGTCATGCCACTCGGGAAAGTCGCGCCCGCCGACGATCACCTGCGGCGTGTAGACGAAGCGTGCGCCCGAGGCCTTGGCCTCTTGCTTCTGGCGCTCGGTGTAGCGCGCGTCGCCGAAGGAATCCTTCCAGCCGATGTAGTCCCAGTACTGCACGTGGAACGCGACGGGCACCACGCGCGGATCGCGACGCGCTCCCGCGAAACCCGAGAGCCAGCGATCCGCGGGCGGGCAGCTCGAGCAGCCCTCGGAGGTGTAGAGCTCGACGAGCGCCGCGGTCCGCGCTCCCGAGGTCGCGCGGCACTCGGCAGCCGCGGCGAAGGCGCATTGCGACACGGCGAGGAAGATGAAGAAGGCGCGCATTCGCCTAGATTGCCCGTTGGCCGCGCTGCAGGAAGCGGCCCCGTGCGGTTATCATG
>JADGRS010000109.1 GCA_017880705.1 Burkholderiales bacterium | reverse complement strand
CAAGCCCAGCGCCACGCGCCCGAAGGTCGTCGCCTGGGCATCCCACATCATGGTGATGTGCGCGTTGGCCGCATTCAGGTCGCGAAAGGCGCGCTGCAAGGGCTGCTCGTCGTAGAGTCCCGTGGCGCCGGCCGACTTGAAGATGACGTCCATCGCGCGCCCGCACAGCTGCGCCGCGAAGGCGCCGTCACGCCGCCACGTGACCTTGGTCATCAGGTCGGGCACCCGGCCGCGTTCGGCGATCGCCTGGGCCGAAATGCAGCCGCTGCGCAGCACGAGGCGCGCGGCGTCGATGCACGCCGAGGCCTCCGCGACCTTGATCTGCAGCGCGGTCATGTCGGCGAGGCTCTTGCCCGAGTAGCGTGACGCGCGCACCCGCAGCCCCTCGAGGAAGATGTCGTACGCGCCTTGCACGATGCCCAGCGGGATCCCCGTGAGCATGTGAGGCAACGCGGCGAACAGCGGGATGCGGAAGATCGGACCGGAGTTTGCGGCCGCGCCCGGATGGGCGGCGCCTCCCTTCGATGCGTCCACGGCGAGCGTGCGATGCTCCGGAACGAAGGCGTCCTTCGCCTCGACGTCCTTGCTGCCGGTGCCGCGCAGCCCCAGCACGTGCCAGTTGTCGATCACCCGATAGTCTTCGCGCGGCACCATGAACATGCGCAGCTCGCCCGAGCCCTCGACGATGGCGCCGATCTGGTTCCACGCGCACGAATCGACGCCGCTCGAAAAAGGCCAGCGGCCGCTCAAGCGGTAGCCGCCGGCGACGGGCGTGGCCTTCCCCGGGGGAAACATGATGGCCGAGGCGATGAGCACCGCGGGATCGGCGCCCCACGCCTCGTCCTGGCATTGCCGCGGCCAGAGCGCGAGCATCCAGTGGTGCACCGCCCAGTTCGCCCAGTTCCACGCGGTCGAGCCGCATCCGCGCGCCAGCTCGGAGCTCACGTCGATCATCGCGACCCAGTCGGCTTCGGATCCTCCGACGCGGCGCGGCTGCATGAGCCGCATGAGGCCCGAGTCGTTGAGATCGCGCACGGTATCGTCGGGCACGCGGCGCAGCTCTTCGCACTTCGCCGCGCGCGACCTGAGCACCGGCACGAGATCCCGGGCGCGGGAGAGCGCTTCTTCGAGAGTCAGGCTCGGCGCTGCCGGGACGGCATCCACCAGGGCGGACACGGCGGCTTCGCGGCTACCGGGAAGCGGAGGCAGTTGCCGCGGACTGGGCGCTCGGCACTTCCGACGCGGGGTAGTTGAGCTCGAGCATGACGCCGTCGGGATCCTTGATGAAGAGCTGGTGCAGCCCCAGCATCGGCACCGCGCGTTCGAAGTAGGTCACGTTCTGGCGCCGGCAACGCTCGATCATCGCGCCGCGGCCCGTGGCCGCGAAGGCCACGTGATCGAGGGCGCCCGTGCCGCCGTCCGGGCTCGCCTTGCGATCGCCCACGTAGGCGTCGAGGGAACCGGGGTTGTCCTTGTCCACTCCCATGAGGTGCACGAGGCCGTAGTTGCGCGCGCCGTTCTTCAGGTCCAGGGGAGGCTCGCCGCTGTAGAGCCAGTAGCCCGGGAAATCGAACGGCGGCCGCGGCCCCGCCTTGAGCCCGATCACCTCGGTGTAAAAGCGCCGCGAAGCTTCGAGATCGAGTGTGCGGATCGAATAGTGGTCGACGCGCTTGATGTCCATGGCCCCCTCCCTCGCGCGAGGCTACATGTTGAGCGCGCGCTTGTCCACGTTCAGGGCGGCCTCGCGGACCACTTCCGACAGGGTGGGATGGCCGTGGGTGATGCGCGCGATGTCTTCGGAGGCCCCGGCGAACTCCATCGTCGTCACGCCCTCCTGGATGATGTCCGAAGCGTGCGCATGGATGATGTGCATCCCGAGCACGCGGTCGGTCGCCGCGTCGGCGACGATCTTGACGAATCCCACGGGCTCGTTGATGCCGAGCGCGCGCCCGTTGATGGAGAACGGGAACTGCCCGGTCTTCACCGCGATGCCCTCCGCTTTGGCCTGCTGCTCGCTCTTGCCGACCCACGCGATTTCCGGCGAGGTGTAGATGATCCACGGGATGCAGTTGTAGTCGAGGTGCGGCTTCTGCCCCGCGATGAGCTCGGCGGCCAGCACGCCCTCGTCCTCGGCCTTGTGCGCGAGCATCGGCCCCCGCACCACGTCGCCGACCGCGAAGACGTTGGGAAGATTCGTGCGGCAATGGTCGTCCACCTCGATGAAGCCGCGCGCGTCGACTTTCAACCCGACCGCGCCCGCGCCCAGCCCGTCGGTATTGGGCACGCGGCCCACGGAGACGATCAGCTTGTCGCAGTCGAGCTTCTGCGCCGCGCCCGCGCTGTCGGTGTATTCGATCGCGACTCCCGTCTTCTTCGCGGCCGTGACCTTGCCGATCTTCACGCCCAGCCGGATGTCGAGGCCCTGGGTCTTGGTGAACTGCTTCCACGCTTCCTTGGCGATCGCCTCGTCGCAGGCGCCGAGGAAATTCGGCAGCGCCTCGAGGATCGTGACCTCGGAGCCGAGCCTGCGCCACACGCTCCCCAGCTCGAGGCCGATCACGCCCGCGCCGATAACGCCGAGGCGCTTGGGCGCCGCGCCGAACGCGAGCGCGCCCTCGTTGTCGCAGACCGTTTCGTTGTCCACGGCGATCCCGGGAAGATGACGCGCCTTCGATCCGGTCGCGACGATGACGTATTTCGCGTCTATCGTCTCGCTGCCGGAGCTGCCGCCAACGGCGATCTTGTACGTGTCGCCGGAACCCACGAAGCTTCCGAAGCCCTGCAGCCAGGCGATCTTGTTCTTCTTGAACAGGTACTCGACGCCCTTCACCATCTTGGTGACGATCGCCTCCTTGCGTGCCTGCATCCGGCCCACGTCGACCTTCGCGCCCGATACGGTGATGCCGTGGGGCTCGAGGTGATGGGAAACCTTCTCGTATTCCTCCGACGAGGCCAGAAGCGCTTTCGACGGGATGCAGCCCACGTTGAGGCAGGTGCCGCCCAGGGCGAGCTCGCCCTTCGCGTTCTTCCATCCCTCGATGCACGCGGTCTTGAAGCCCAGTTGCGCGGCGCGCACCGCGGCGATGTATCCGCCGGGGCCCGCACCGATGACGACGACGTCGAATGTTTGCGCCATGGAATTTCCGTCCTAGGGGAGCCTGCCTATTTGAGCCAGATTCGCGCGATGTGCACGCCCATTCCCGCGCACAGGCCCGCCGCGAGGGGATGGACGTTCTTGAGGAACATCGGCGGATGCTTGAGGAGCCGCAGCAGCCAGAAAGTCACTGCGACCGCGATGCCGACCGCGAGCGATACCGAGAAATGCCGCGGGAGGTACACGCCGAGCTCGGCCTCGAGGAACACCGTGAGGAAACCGACGAGAAGCGAGCCCGCGACGAAAAAGAAGATCCGCAGGGCGATCGCCGCGGGCGTGAGACGCTTCTTGCGCGCCACGGCGGTCGGCCTCAGACGTCGAGAATCAGGCGGGCCGGATCCTCGAGCGCTTCCTTCATCGCCACGAGCGACAGCACCGCCTCGCGCCCGTCGATGATGCGATGGTCGTATGAGAGCGCGAGGTAGTTGATCGGGCGGATCACGACCTGGCCGTTCTCCACCACCGGGCGCTCCTTGGTCGCGTGCACGCCGAGGATCGCGCTCTGCGGCGGATTGATGATGGGCGTCGAGAGCATCGAGCCGAACACGCCGCCGTTGGAGATCGAGAAGGTCCCGCCGGTCAGCTCCTCCAGCGTGATCTTGCCGTCCTTGGCGCGCTTGCCGAAGTCCGCGATGGTCTGCTCGATCTGCGCGAACGAAAGGAGGTCCGCGTTGCGTATGATCGGCACCACCAGGCCGCGCTCGCTGCCCACGGCGACGCCGATGTCGTAGTAGCCGTGGTAGATGATGTCGGCGCCGTCGATCGACGCGTTCACCAGCGGGTACTTCTTCAGCGCGTGCACCGCCGCCTTCACGAAGAACGACATGAAGCCGAGCTTCACGCCGTGCTCCTTCTCGAATTTGTCCTTGTAGCGGTTCCTCAGCTCCATCACCGGAGCCATGTTGACCTCGTTGAAGGTCGTGAGGATCGCCGCCGTCGACTGCGATTGCACGAGCCGCTCGGCGATGCGCTGGCGAAGGCGCGACATCGGCACGCGCTGCTCGCTGCGCTGGCCCGAAGGAACCAGCACCGGCGCCGCGGGCGTTTTCGCCTGCGCGGTACCTGCGCCTGCCGGCGCCTGCTGCACATCGCCTTTCGTGACGCGCCCGTCGCGGCCGGTGCCTTGCACGGTAGACGTGTCGATGCCCTTCTCCGCGGCGATCTTCGCTGCGGCGGGCGATGGCACCCCGGCCGGAGATTGGGCCCCTGCCTTCGCCGGAACGACCGCTTCCCTTTCCGCGGGCTTCGCCGCGGCGGTTGCGGTCGCCTTGCCTTCGGTATCGATCACGGCAATCACCTCGCCGCTGGCGACGCTATCGCCGTCGTTTTTCACGATCTTCACAAGCACGCCGTCGACGGGAGCGGGAAGCTCGAGCACGACCTTGTCCGTCTCGACGTCGATCAGGTTCTCGTCGCGCTTCACAGGCTCTCCCGCCTTCTTGCGCCAGGCAACGAGAGTGGCTTCCGAAACCGATTCCGAAAGCTGGGGAACCTTGACTTCAACCTGCATGGTCTTGTCCTTTGGTTAGGCGGCTTCTTTTTTGGAGGCGGCCGATCCGTTCAACGCCGCCTCGACGAGCTCCTTCTGTTGCTCGGCGTGCAACTGCATGTAGCCCACCGCGGGCGAGGCCGACGAGGCGCGCCCCGCGTACGAAAGCTGCTGGTCGGGCCGCATGTGACGCACCAGGTAGTGCTGGATGCGGTGCCATGCGCCCTGGTTGCCCGGCTCTTCCTGCGCCCACACGACGCTCTTCGCGCTCGGATAGAGGTCGATCTGCGCCTGGAATTCCTCGTGCGGGAAGGGATAGAGCTGCTCGATGCGCACGATCGCGACGTCCTCGATGGCGCGCTTGGCGCGCTCCGCCGCAAGGTCGTAATAGACCTTGCCCGCGCAGAAGACGACGCGCTTCACCTTCTTCGCCGTGAGCTTCTCCGTTTCGGGGAGGATCACCTGGAAGCCGCCGGTGGAGAGATCCTGCAGCGCGGAGGCGGCCTCCTTCTTGCGCAGCAGGCTCTTGGGCGTCATCACGATGAGGGGCTTCCTCATCGGGCGAATGACCTGGCGGCGGATCATGTGGAAGAACTGCGCCGCGTTCGAAGGCACGCACACCTGGATATTGTGCTCGGCGCACAGCTGCAGGAAGCGCTCGAGGCGCGCCGACGAGTGCTCGGGGCCCTGGCCCTCGTAGCCGTGGGGAAGATACATCGTGAGGCCGCACATGCGTCCCCATTTCGCCTCGCCCGAGGCGATGAATTGGTCGATCACCACTTGGGCGCCGTTCACGAAGTCGCCGAACTGCCCCTCCCAGATGACGAGCTCGAAAGGCTGCGCGGTGGAGTAGCCGTACTCGAAGCCGAGCACCGCCTCCTCCGAGAGGAGCGAATCGATGACGAGGAAGTTGGCCTGGCCTTCCTTGATGTTCTGCAGCGGGATGTACACGCCGGAATCCCACTTCTCGCGGTTCTGGTCGTGCAGTACCGCGTGGCGGTGCGCGAAGGTTCCGCGGCCGCTGTCCTGGCCGGAGAGGCGCACCGGGTGGCCTTCCTCGACGAGCGAGGCATAGGCGAGGTTCTCGGCCATGCCCCAGTCGAGCGCCTGCTTGCCCTCGCCCATCTCCCGCCGCGCGGCGAGAAGACGCTCGACCGACGGATGCAGCTTGAACGAGGAGGGAATGTCGGTGAGCCGCTTGGCGAGCTCCTTCAGCCTTGCCATCGGCACGGCGGTCTCGGCGGGCTGGCGCCAGTCGACTCCGATGTAGGGTGCCCAGTCGATCAGCAGCGTCGGCTTGATGCCGTAGAGGATCTTGGGATTGGTGCCCTTGCCCGCGTCCAGGGCCGCGCGCACCTGCGCCACCAGCTCGTCGCCCTCGCCCGCCTTGATGACGGCGTCCTTCTCGAGCTTGTCGGCGTAGAGCTTGCGCGTGCCGGGATGCTGCGCGATCTTCTTGTACATGAGCGGCTGCGTCACGAACGGCTCGTCCTGCTCGTTGTGGCCCAGGCGGCGGAAGCACACGAGGTCGACGATGACGTCCTTGCGGAAGGTGCGGCGATACTCCTCGGCGATCGCCGAGACGAACACCGCGGCCTCGGGATCGTCGCCGTTCACGTGGAAGACCGGAGCCTCGATCATCTTCGCTATGTCGGTGCAATACAGCGAGGAACGCACGTCGCGCGTGTCCGAGGTCGTGAAGCCGATCTGGTTGTTCACGACGATGTGCACCGTGCCGCCGGTCCTGTAGCCGCGCGTCTGCGACAGCGCCATCGTCTCCATCACCACGCCCTGGCCCGCGAACGCGGCGTCGCCGTGGATCAGCAGCGGCAGCACCTGGTCGCCGGTGTGATCGCCGCGGCGATGCTGGCGCGCGCGCACCGAGCCTTCGACGACCGGGTTCACGATCTCGAGGTGCGACGGATTGAAGGCCAGGGTCAAGTGCACCGCTCCGCCGCCGGTCTTGATGTCCGACGAAAAGCCCTGGTGGTACTTCACGTCGCCGGAGGAGAGGTCGTCGGAATGCTTGCCTTCGAACTCCGAGAAGAGCTCGGCGGGTATCTTGCCCAGCGTGTTCACGAGCACGTTGAGGCGCCCGCGGTGCGCCATGCCGATCACCACTTCCTTGGCGCCGTGCTGGCCGGCGTTCTCGATGACCGTGTCGAGCATGGGGATCATGCTCTCGCCACCCTCGCCGGAGAAGCGCTTCTGCCCGACGTAGCGCGTGTGCAGGTACCGTTCAAGAGTCTCTGATGCGCTGATGCGCTCGAGGATCCAGCGCTTCTGCCCGGTGCTGAATGCAGGCGTCGAGAGCGATCCCTCGAACTTCTTCTGGATCCAGCGCTTCTCGGCGGTGTTCGAGATGTACATGTACTCGATGCCGATCGTCCCGCAATAGGTCCTCTTCACCGCCGCCACGATGTCGCGCAGCTTCATGGGGGCTTGCTGGCCGGACGAAGAGACCTTCGAGCCCTGCCAACTGCCCGGCGAGAACTCGCGTTCCATATCCGCGTCGGTCAACCCGTAGTAGGAAAGCTCGAGCTCCGGGACCGGCGTGCGCTCGAGGCGCTTCAGCGGGTCGAGCTGCGAATAGCGCGAGCCCATCACCCGGTGGGCGCGGATGTACTGGAGGATCTTCAGCTGCTTCTCGTCCGCGGCCGCGGTCGCCAGCGAGGCGGCCGGCCCGCTGCGGGCGAGCCCTTCGAAAGCGGCGATCACCGGCGAGTGCGGCACGTCCTTCCTGCCGCTGTCCTTCTGCCACGCATCGAAGACGCCGCGCCACGAGGCGTCGACCGAATCCGGGTCGGAGAGGTAGCTCTCGTAGAGCTCCTCTACGTAGGGCGCGTTGGAGCCGTACAGGTTGGACGACGCTTCGAACTCCTTCATCACGCTAGCCATGTCTGCCCTCATTGCGATTGTTCTCTCGTGCCTCGCGCCCCTCGCTCAGATTCTCTTGGCGATGGGCACCACGTCCCGCTGCGTCGGCCCCACGTAGAGCTGGCGCGGACGCCCGATCTTCTGCTCGGGGTCCGAGATCATTTCATTCCATTGCGCGATCCAGCCCGCGGTGCGGGCCAGCGAAAAAATGCAGGTGAACATCGAGGTCGGGATGCCGAGCGCGCGCTGCACGATTCCCGAGTAGAAATCCACGTTGGGATAGAGCTTGCGGCTCACGAAGTACTCGTCCTCGAGGGCGATCTTCTCGAGCGCCATCGCGAGCTTGAGCAGCGGGTCGTTGTGCAGGCCCAGCGCGTCGAGGACTTCCCGCGTCGTCTCCTGCATGAGCTTCGCGCGCGGATCGTAGTTCTTGTAGACGCGGTGGCCGAAACCCATCAGCTTCACGCCCGAATTCTTGTCCTTCGCCTTCTTGATGAATTCGCCCACCTTCGCGACGCCGCCGTCGCGCTCGATGTCCATGAGCATCTGCAGCGCCGCCTCGTTGGCGCCGCCGTGCGCCGGGCCCCAGAGGCACGCGATTCCCGCGGCGATGCACGCGAACGGATTCGCGCCGGAGGAGCCCGCGAGCCGCACGGTGGAGGTCGACGCGTTCTGCTCGTGGTCGGCATGCAGGATGAAGATGCGGTCGAGCGCGCGCACCAGGACGTCGTTCACCACGTAATCCTCGGCGGGCACGGCAAACATCATGCGCATGAAGTTCGCCGTATAGCCGAGGTCGTTCTTCGGGTAGATGAAGGGCTGCCCCATGTTGTACTTGTAGGCCATGGCGACGATGGTCGGGAGCTTCGCGATCAGGCGAAAAGCCGAAATCTCGCGATGCTCGGGATTGTTGATGTCGAGCGAGTCGTGGTAGAAGGCCGACAACGCGCCCACGACCCCGACCATCACCGCCATCGGGTGCGAGTCGCGGCGAAAGCCCTGGAAGAGGCGCGCGAGCTGCTCGTGCACCATCGTGTGGCGCGTCACGGTCCAGTCGAATTTCTCCTTCTCGGCCTTCTTCGGCAGCTCGCCGTTCAGCAGCAGGTAGCAGACCTCGAGGAAATCGCAATGCACCGCGAGCTGCTCGATCGGATAGCCGCGATACAGGAGGACGCCCTTGTCGCCGTCGATGTAGGTGATTCTCGACTGGCACGACGCCGTGGACATGAACCCCGGGTCGTAGGTGAACATCCCCGTCTTGCCGTAGAGCGCGCGGATGTCGAACACGTCCGGGCCGATCGATCCGCCGTAGGTCGGCAGGTCGAGATTCTTGTCGGGGCCGTAGTTGAGTGTGACCTTGCCTTTGGCTTCCATCGTTCGGTGGCTCCTATGGCGCCTCGGC
>JADGRS010000108.1 GCA_017880705.1 Burkholderiales bacterium | reverse complement strand
CCGTAGAGAGGCCGAGGTCCCCCGGGTCGAGAAGAACCGCCCCTTCCACGCCTGGCCGATCACCGGATTGTGGAATAGCTAGCGAGCCGCGTTCTCGTAGAGCGCGACGACGCGCTCCATCGACTCCTGGATATGGTCGCCCGTCTTCGCGATGAACTCGATGTGCCGCGCGGTGGTGTCGCGCGCCCTCACTGCCCGCGCGGCGTCCTCCATGAAACGCAGCTGTATGTCCGCGGCCTGGAGCTCGTCGGCGATGGCGGGCGTGTTGTCGGGCGCGGTGCGCAGGAAGTCGAGCGCGCGACGCAGGTTGTCCTCCGACTCGCGCAGCTCGCGGTCGAGCGCCTCGTCGTGGATGTCCCAGCGCGACCACAGGTACAGCTTCGCGATGCGCTGCGCGAGCGTCGCGGCACCCTCGGCGCGAACCGCCGAAGCGCTGGCGACGGTGCGCGCATCCGCCTGCAGCATCCGCGCGCCCTTCACCGCGACCCACACCACTTCCTCCGTGCGCGGCCTCAGCTTGCGCGCGCTTTCGCGGCTCGGGGTGCGCGTCGCCCAATCGCGGTAGTCCTGCCACAGCAGGGCGAGCAGCGCGTAGTTGTCGCGGCCTTCCGCGGTGGACGCGCGCGCCGAGACGATTCGCAGCGTCGCGTCAAATTCGCGAATCGCCTCGTGGAGCGCCTTGCGGCCGCGCTCGGGAAGGATGCCCTGTCCCACCTGCGCGTGAAGCTTCGCGATGCGCTCGGCGAGCGTGGACAGGTGCATCGCGGTGGTGAGGCGAAACGCTTCGCTCGCGGGGGCGCGCGCCTGCCCATGGACGCCGAGCGCCGCGAGCGAGACGAAGCAGGCGACGGCGAGGCGCGAAGCGGCCGCCGCGGCCCTCACGCGTCTGCGGCGGGCGGCGTGAATCCCGCGATCACCCCTTCCGTGACGAATCGCGCGAGCGACATGCCGAGCACGTGCGCGGCCTCGGGTTCCCCGAGGGTCGATGTGGCTTCGCCGAGCGCGGCGCCCCGCGCGAGCGCAGCGAGAAAATCCCACTCGCACGCTTCGACGCAAGAGACGCGCACGGCGATATTCTCGCGGCGTGCGACGACATGCTCGGCGCCTTGAGTGCGCTCCGGGAGGCCGTCGCGATCCGCCTGGTTCGCCTGCCAGATCGCGGCGATCGGATGCCGTGAGCGCACCAGGCGCGCGGCGGGGTGCAGCGAGAAGCGCAGGCGCGCGAACCGCGCGGGGGGAACGCGCGCGAGCTGCGTGAAATCGAGGGGCCCCGCGTCGGCGGACCTGGAGCACTCGTGGCATGCCCATTCGAGGCGCGCGACGCCCGGCAGATAGGCAAGGCCGGCCGCGTGCTCGTAGCCGGCGAGGAACGCCGCGAGGTGCGCCCCATACTCGTTGAGATCGCCGCTCGCCGAGGGGTGCGCCCGCGCGTATCGCCGCGCGGCTTCGAAGAAGAACGCGTCCCCCACCAGGCGCCTGACGACCGGATAAGTGTCCGCGAGCGCGCCGTTCAGGTTGGCGCGCGCGGTGTTGCGGTAGACCTCGAGGCCCGGCCACCCGGCGGCGCCCTCGCCGTCGATCGCCTCGATGAAGGAGCGTTGCAGGGCGGCGAGCCCGGTCACGACGCCATCTCCGCCGGCGCCTCGCGCGAACGGCGCGCCAGGATCGACCGCGCCTTGCCCGCCTCGTCGAGCAGCACCTCGAGCGCGGGAATGTCGGTATCCCATTCGACGAGCGTCGGGCGCTCGCCGAAGCGCGCGATCGCCGCGCGGTAGAGCGCCCACACCTCGTCGCTCACGCGCGCGCCGTGCGTATCGACCAGGCGATCGCCGATGCGCTCGAATCCCGCGAGGTGGATCTCTCCCACGGTGCGCGGATCGATCGCCGCGAGATAGCGCGCCGCGTCGAATCCGTGGTTGCAGGCATTGACCCAGATGTTGTTCACGTCGAGGAGCACGCCGCAGCCCGACCGGCGAGCGACCTCGGCCACGAATTCCCATTCGGGAATCGTCGATTCCGCGAACGCCAGGTACGAGGAGACGTTCTCGACGAGGATCGTGCGCCGCAGCCGCTCCTGCACCGCGTCGATGCGGGCGACGACGTGGCCGAGCGCCTCGTCGGTGAACGGCAGCGGCAGCAGGTCGTTCGCGTGGCGTCCGGCGAAGGACGACCAGCACAGATGCTCGGAGACGAGCTCCGGCTCGAAGCGATCGGCGAGGCGCGCGAGCTTCTCGAGGTGGCGCGGATCGAGCGCATCCACGGACCCGAGCGACAGCCCGACGCCGTGCAGGCTCAAGGGATAGGCGGCGCGAAAGCGCTCGAGCCACGCGAGGGCCGCGCCCCCTTCGGCGTAGAAATTCTCGCTGTGGACCTCGACGAACGCGAGCGCGGGGCGCTCCTCGAGCACCTGCGCATAGTGCGGGGCACGCAGCCCGATGCCGGCCCCCGAGAGGCCGGACGCAATGCCGCCTGCGCTCACCGCCCTAGTACGCCCAACGCCTGGACGCCTTGCCCGGATCGGAGCCGCCGGCGCTCGGCTTGCCGCCCAGTTTTTGGCAGGTACCCTTGGCCACGTACTTCCATTCGTCGGGCGCGTTGTCCTTCGATGCCTTGCCCGCGCACGAGTGGCGCGCGGTGCCGCAGTCGTTCTGCCCGGCCTTGGCGATCCCGTAGCACTTGTCCTTGCCGCCATCGTCCTTGGGGTCGTGCGCATTGGCCGCATGGGCGAGGCCGATCGCGAGCACGCTGGCGATCGCCGATTGCAATAGCTTGCTTGATGACATGAAATCTCCTGGCTGTGCGCTGTGATCCTACTCGTCGCCGGCGCGGTAGCGATCGGCCGCGCGATGCAGGAAGCGCAGCTGCGAATCGAAATTCCTGCACATGAGGCAACGATCGAGATGGTACGTCAATGCCTCCGACTCGGACGGCGAGAGCTTATCCGCGCACGATGGAGGATGACCCAACAGTTGGACGCCGTGATGCTCTCTTCCTTACAAATTGTTTCAGTGTCCTCGCCGGCGATCTCGCGCTTGAAGAAGACGCGTCCGCCCGAGCCCGGCAGCCGGTCGAGGCAGGCCTGGAACGCCTCCCAGAAGCGGCGCTGCTCGAACGCGGCCTCCGGATCGCCCCACGCCGAGGGCGCCTTGCGTCAGTGGCCCGTATCGTCGAAAAGCTCGTCGAGCCAGCCCTCCTCGCCGGTCTCGGCCGCGAAATCGGTGAGCTCGACCTGGTTTCGCTCGCTCACCGCGCGCCGCTGCAGGTCGATCACCTTGAACCGCAGGATCGAGGTAAGCCACGTACGCAGCGTCGACTTGCCGGCGAAGCTCCCGAGGCTCTCCAGGGCCGCCAGGAGGGCTTCCTGGACGGCTTCCTCGGCAAGCTGGCCGTCGCGCAGCTGCGCCAGGGCGTAGCGCATCAGGTAGGGCCGGTGGCCTTCGGTCTCCGCGAAGCGCGCGTCAGTCATGGGAAATCGGCAAGGGGCGGAGCGAAAATACTACCACCGCGGATACAGCGCGCATCGCGAACGGCGTTCGAGCGGACGGCAAATCGCCCCTCAACGCCACCGGGCAAGAGACACTTGTTGCGCCGGCGGCGGCAAGCTCTACAATACCGCCTCCATTTCTCCCGAAGTCCCGCCAATGGCCGCCAAGGTTACCTCCGCGCAGAAGGCCGATGTTCTCATCGAGGCCCTGCCGTACATCCGCCAGTTCTACGACCGCACCATCGTCGTGAAGTACGGCGGCAACGCGATGACCGACGTGGCGCTGCAGGAGGATTTCGCCGAGGACGTGGTGCTGCTGAAGCTGATCGGCATGAATCCCGTGGTCGTGCATGGTGCCGGGCCCCAGATCGGTGCATTGCTGCAGAAGCTCGGCAAGCAGAGCGAGTTCATCCAGGGCATGCGCGTGACCGACGAGGAGACCCTCGACGTCGTCGAGATGGTGCTGGGGGGCCTCATCAACCAGGACATTGTCACGCTCATCAACAAGGCGGGCGGCAAGGCCGTCGGTCTCACCGGCAAGGACGGCCACTTCATCCACGCGCGCAAGCTGAAGATCCCGAGCAAGGAAAACAAGAAGAAGAAGATCGACGTGGGCCTGGTGGGCGAGATCGTGCGCATCGACCCGGAGATCATCCAGCTCCTCGACCAGCGCGACTTCATCCCGGTCATCGCTCCCATCGGCAGCGACGAGAACGGGACCGCCTACAACATCAACGCCGACGTGGCCGCGGGCAAGCTCGCGATCACGCTCCAGGCCGAGAAGCTGGTGCTGCTCACCAACACGACGGGCGTGCTCGACAAGGAAGGCAAGGTCATCACCGGCCTGAACGCGCAGAAGGTGAAGGAGATGATCGACGACGGCACCATCACCGGGGGCATGCTGCCGAAGGTCGATTGCGCCCTGGACGCGGTGCGCAACGGGGTGAAGAGCGCGCACATCATCGACGGGCGCGTCTCCCACGCGCTGCTCCTCGAAGTGCTCACGAGCTCGGGCGTCGGCACCTTGATCCGCGGGGCTGCGGCGAATCGCGGCAACAGTCGCTGACGATTTCGTCGCTAGCGGGAAAGCCGCGCCGCGAGTGCGACGTGGTCCGAAAGGCGCGACCATTGGGCGCCGGTGTGGCGCTGCACGCTCTCCACGTTGAGGTCGCGCACGTAGATGCGGTCGAGCGTGAAGACCGGCATCTTCGCCGGGAAGCTGCGCGCCGGGCGGCCCTCCGCCTTCTCGAACACTTCGACCAGGCCGAGCTCGTCCCACAGGTAATCGCTCGCCTTGCGGTGCCAGTCGTTGAAGTCACCGGCGACGATCAGCGGGCCCTTCTTCGGAACGGCGGCGCGAATGCGCTCCGCGAGCCACTCGAGCTGGTAGCGCCGGCTGCGCGCCCACAAGCCCAGGTGCACGTTGATGCAATGCACGGGCTCCTTCCATCCGGGGATGTGGACCTCGCAATGCAGCAGGCCGCGGCTCTCCATGGCATGGTGCGAGACGTCGATGTTCTCCCACACGGGAATCGGGTGGCGGCTCACGACCGCGTTGCCGTGGTGGCCATCCTGGTACACGGCATTCATGCCGTAGACCGAATGGCACCCGTCTTGCGTGAGGAACTCGTGCTGCCCCGCCGCGGGCCACGTGACGTGGCGGCGCGCGTTGGCGTCGTGCTTGCCCTGGACCTCCTGCAGGAATGCGACGTCGGCGTCGAGCGACTTCAGCCGATCGCCGATCTCGTGCAGCACGAGACGCTTGCCGAACTGCGACAGGCCCTTGTGGATGTTGTAGGTCACGACCGAAATCGTCTTCGTGCGCGTCATCGCCTAGGTTCGATTTCTGTCGGGAAGCATCAGGATCGCCTTTCGGTTGCTCCAGGAAAACACGCGTTCGGCGGCCTCGGCCCACGGCAGCCACATCGCCGCGAGATGCTCCCTCGCCGCGAGCCTCGGGGCCAGGGGCTCCGGAAGCTCGAGGCCGAAGACATGCTCGGTATTGTGCGTGATTCCGGGCGCGTAGCGGTGGCGCCACACCGGATAGATTTCGTACACGTTGTGCAGGTTCCACGCCTCGAGCGGGTAGCGCCGCGCGTCGAAGCCGGTCTCCTCGGCGACCTCCCGGATCGCGGTATCGCGCAATTCCTCGCCCTCGTCCTGGCTCCCGGTGACCGATTGCCAGAATCCCGGATGGTCCGCGCGCTCGAGCAGCAGGACTTGCAGATCCGGCGTGTGGATTACGACGAGGGTGGAGACCGGGATCTTGTGCCCGGCCATCACGCGCGCATGCGCGATGCGACCTCGTGCTCGCCGCTGAAGTACGCGTGCGGCATGTCGCGCGTGAGATGCTGCGCGACCGGGGTGCCGGCGCTGTCGACGGCGATGATGCCGACGTCGGCCTCGTAGTCGCGGCGAAGCCCATCGAGCACTTCCGCCACCGCGCGCGCGACCGGCGCGCCATGCTGGACGGCCTCCGATATCGCGCGAGCCGCCAGCGCCCGCATCACGAACTCGCCGGTCCCGGTGGCCGATGCGGCGATGTGGTTCGACGCATAGTTGCCCGCGCCCGCGATGGGCGAGTCGCCCACGCGCCCGACGAGCTTCATGGTGACGCCACCCGTCGACGTGGCCGCGGCGAGAATGCCGTCCTTGTCGACGGCGACCGCGCCCACGGTGCCGCCCGCGTACTCCGGATGGTCCTTGAGGAAGCGGCGCATCTTGAGGCTGTGCTTGCCGAGCACCTCGTCGACGCGCTTCCTCTTGTCCTGCCAGTCGGCCCTGCGCGCGGGAGTGATCGGATCGTGGTCGGGAAACCCCATCACGCGCGCGAAGCGCTGCGCGCCCTCGCCGGCGAGCATCACGTGGTCGGTCTCCTCCATCACCTTGCGCGCGACGAGGATCGGATTCCTCACGCGCTGCAGGGCGGCGACCGCGCCGATGCAGGCACCGCGGCTCACCATCACGCTCGCATCGAGCTCGCAGAATCCGTCGAAGTTGAGCACCGCGCCGGTGCCCGCGTTGAAGATCGGGTTGTCCTCGAGGATGACGACCGTCGCGCACACCGCGTCGAGGGCGCTGCCGCCCGCGCGAAGCACGCCGCGGCCCTTCTCGACCGCGGCCTTCAGTCCCTCGACGGCGTCCTGCTCCGAGCCGGGGCGCCAGTTGCCGGCGCCTCCGTGCGCGATCAATGCGATGGGCATGCCTAGCTGTTCCTCAGCTTGATGTGCAACTCACGCAGCTGCTTCTCGGTGACGGGAGTCGGTGCTTCGACCATGAGGTCCTGCCCGCGTTGCGTCTTCGGAAACGCGATCACGTCGCGGATCTGGTCGACGCCCGCCATCAACGCGACCATGCGATCGAGGCCGAAAGCGATGCCGCCGTGGGGAGGCGCGCCGTAGGCGAGCGCGTCGAGGAGGAAGCCGAACTTCGCGCGCTGCTCCTCCGCGCCGATGCCGAGCACCTGGAACTGCTTCGCCTGGACCTCGGCGCGATGGATCCGCACCGAGCCGCCGCCGATCTCCCACCCGTTCAGCGCGATGTCGTAGGCCTGCGCGAGCACCTTGCCCGGGTCCGAGTCCATGAACTGCACGTGCTCGTCCTTGGGCGCGGTGAACGGATGGTGGGCCGCGCCCCAGCGCTTGCCCTCCTCGTCGTGCTCGTAGGCCGGGAAGTTGATTACCCACACGGGGCGCCAGCCGCTCTCGGCATGGCCCTTCTCGTGGCCGACCTTCATGCGCAAGGCGCCGAGCGCGTCGTTCACGATCTTGCGGCGGTCCGCGCCGAAGAAGATCAGGTCGCCCGCCTTCGCGCCGGTGCGCTCGAGGATCTTCGCGAGAATCTCGGGCGAGAGGAATTTCACGATGGGCGACTGCAACCCCTCCTCGTTCAGCTTCGAGGGGTCGTTCACGCGGATGTAGGCGAGGCCCTTCGCGCCGTAGATCGCGACGAAGGGCGCGAGGTCGTCGAGCTCCTTCCTCGTGAACTGCTCGTTGCCTCCGGGAATGCGCAGCGCCGCCACGCGCCCGTCCTTCAGCTCCGCGGCCGACTTGAAAACCTTGAAGCTCGCGTCCTTCACGACGTCGGTGAGCTCGGTCAGCTCGAGCTTCACGCGCAGGTCCGGCTTGTCGCTGCCGTACCTCGAGGTGGCCTCGGCGTAGGTGAGGCGCGGAAAGGCCGGAAGGTCCACGTCGAGCACCTTCTTGAAGACGTGGCGCACGAGGCCTTCCATCAGGTCCTGGATCTCGCGCTCGGTGAGGAAGGAAGTCTCGACGTCGATCTGCGTGAACTCGGGCTGGCGCTCGGCGCGCAGGTCCTCGTCGCGGAAGCACTTCACGATCTGGTAGTAGCGATCGAAGCCCGAGACCATCAACAGCTGCTTGAAGAGCTGCGGGGACTGGGGCAGCGCGTAGAACTGCCCGTCGTGAATGCGCGAGGGCACCAGGAACTCGCGCGCGCCCTCGGGCGTGGACTTGTAGAGGACCGGCGTCTCGACGTCGATGAAGCCGTTGTCGTCCAGGTAGCCGCGCACCGCGCGCGACGTCGCGTGGCGCAGCTTCATCGCCTTCTGCATCGGCTCGCGGCGCAGGTCGAGGTAGCGGTACTTGAGGCGCACCTCCTCGGAGACGTGTTCCTCGTCGATCATGAAGGGCGGCGTGGCCGAGGGATTGAGGATCTCGAGCTCGTGGGCGAGGACTTCGATCTCGCCGCTCCTCAAGCTCGCGTTGACGGTGCCGTCGGGCCTGCGCCGCACGATGCCGGTCGCGCGCAGCACGAACTCGTTGCGCACGCCCTCGGCGATCGCGAAGGTCTCCGCGCGATCGGGATCGCAGACCACTTGCACCAGCCCTTCGCGGTCGCGCAGGTCGATGAAGATCACGCCGCCATGGTCGCGGCGGCGGTGCGCCCATCCGAAGAGGGTGACGCTCTGGCCGAGGAATCGGGTGTCGGTGTTGCCGCAGTATTCGGTGCGCATTCTAAGTTCTCGCGGCTAGCCGCATGTATTGGGTCCCCGTCGTCACGGGGACGGCGACGCCATCTTGGATGCTTCGCCGATCTCACGCATCGCCGGTTCCGCGACGCCCATCGAGATGATGTACTTCAACGCCGCGTCCACCGTCATGTCGAGCTCGATCGTCTCGGAGCGCGGCACGATCAGGAAGAAACCCGCGGTGATGTTGGGCGTGGTCGGAACGAACACCGAGATCTGGTCGGGCCCGAGGATCCCGGCGACCTCATGCCGCGGCGTTCCGGTGACGAGCGCGACGGTCCACGCGCCGGCGTGCGGATAGCGCACCAGCACCGCGCGGCGGAAGGCCTTCCCCTCGGGCGAGAAGAGCGTGTCGCTGATCTGCTTCACGCCGCCGTAGATGGAACGCACGATGGGAATGCGCGAAAACACACCCTCCCAGAATTCGACAATCTTCTTGCCAAAGAAATTGGCGGCGAT
>JADGRS010000107.1 GCA_017880705.1 Burkholderiales bacterium | reverse complement strand
GCAGGCGCGGTAAAATACCTCCTTTTCGACGCGCCGTTCGTCACCGGGCAGATCCTCGCGGTCGACGGCGGGCGCGGCATCCACCTCTAAGGCACTCGAGTGAGCACCCTGCCCGATACCCGCAAGTCGGACTTCGAAGGCGCCAAGCTCGCCAAGCGGCTGCGCCGCCTGGTGGGCGAAGCCATCGCCGACTTCTCGATGATCGACGCCGGCGACAAGGTGATGGTGTGCCTCTCGGGCGGCAAGGACAGCTATGCGCTGCTCGACGTGCTGATGCGGCTTCGCGCGAAGTCGCCGGCGCCGTTCGATCTCGTGGCGGTGAACCTCGACCAGCGCCACCCCGGATTTCCGGCGCACGTGCTCCCCGACTACCTTGCTTCGCTCGGCGTGCCGTTCCGCGTCGAGGTGCAGGACACTTACAGCGTCGTGAAGCGCGTCATCCCCGAGGGAAAGACGATGTGCGGCCTGTGCTCGCGCCTGCGCCGCGGCGTGCTCTATCGCCTCGCGGGAGAGCTCGGCGCGACGAAGATCGCGCTGGGCCACCATCGCGACGACATCCTCGAGACCTTCTTCCTGAACCTGTTCCACGGGGGAAAGCTGAAGACCATGCCGCCCAAGCTCGTCTCCGACGACGGCAGGCACGTGGTCATCCGTCCCCTCGCGTACGTGGAAGAGCGCGATCTCGAAGCGTACTCGGCGCTGCGCGAATTCCCCATCATCCCCTGCGACCTGTGCGGCTCGCAGGAGCAACTGCAGAGAGCGCAGGTGAAGGCGATGCTTCGCGACTGGGAGAAGCAGCATCCCGGGCGCGTGGAATCGATCTTCACCGCCCTCGCGAACATTACCCCCTCGCATCTCCTCGACCGCTCGCAATTCGATTTCACGAAGATCGCCGCGACGAACGAGCCCAAGACCGAACCGATCCATCTCGTGCGACGTATCTCGCGCCATCGACCCTAGGATTTTTCAATGACTCTCAAGCAGCTGAACGCCACGAAGAAGATCACCTCGTTCCATCCGCCGCAGCGCACCTTGATGGGGCCCGGCCCGACCGAGATCCATCCGCGCGTGCTCACGACGATGAGCCAGCCCGCGATCGGCTATCTCGACCCGGTGTTCGTCGAGATGATGGAGGAGCTGAAGTCGCTCCTGCGCTACGTCTACCAGACGGACAACGCGCTCACGTTTCCGGTATCCGGGCCCGGTTCGGTCGGCATGGAGTACTGCTTCGTGAACCTGGTGACGCCGGGCATGAAGGTGATCGTGTGCAGGAACGGCGTCTTCGGCGGCCGCATGCTCGAGAACGTGGAGCGCTGCGGCGGCGTCGCGGTCGTCGTCGACGACGAGTGGGGCAAGCCGGTCGACCCGCAGAAAGTCGAGGATGCGTTCAAGAAGCATCCCGACGCGAAGATCCTCGCGTTCGTGCATGCCGAGACCTCCACGGGCGCGCAGTCGGACGCGAAGGCGCTCGCGCAAATCGCGCGCAAGCACGGCGCCATGACGATCGTGGACGCGGTCACGTCCCTCGGCGGCACCCCGGTGCGCACGGACGAGTGGGGCATCGACGCGATCTACTCGGCGAGCCAGAAGTGCCTGTCGTGCACGCCGGGGCTGTCGCCGGTGTCGTTCTCGGAGCGCGCGGTCGAGCACGTGAGGAGCCGCAAGGACAAGATCCACAGCTGGTTCATGGACATGAACCTGCTCAGCAGCTACTGGGGCGCGACCAACCGCACGTATCACCACACGGCGCCCACCAACTCGCTCTTCGCGCTGCACGAGGCGCTCCTCCTCATCAAGGAGGAAGGCCTCGAGCAAAGCTGGGCGCGCCACCGCCGCCACCACCTCGCGCTGAAAGCCGGCCTCGAGGCGATGGGACTCAAGTTCCTCGTGGCCGAGCCCTACCAGCTGCCGCAGATGAACGCGGTTCTGTGTCCCGCCGGCGTCGATGAGGAAGCGGTGAGGAAGACGCTCCTCAACGAGTTCTCGCTGGAGATCGGCGCGGGCCTGGGCCCGCTCAAGGGCAAGATCTGGCGCTTCGGGCTCATGGGGTACTCGTGCCGTCCCGACAACGTGATGCTGTGCCTTTCGGCGCTGGGCTCGGTGCTCATGGACATGGGGCTGCCGATCAAGGTCGGCGAGGCGGAGGCGGCGGCGCACCAGGCTTATGCGGCGTTGCATGCGGCCGATGCGCAGCACGCCCGCAAGAAGATCGCGTCGGCGGCCTAGCGTTCTAAACAGGGGCGGTGATCGGCCAGGCGTGGAGTTCGACAACCCGGTGATCGACCCGGCGTGGAAGGGGCGGTTCTTCTCGACCCGGGGGACCTCGGCCTCTCGACGGGGAGGAATCTCGCTTCTTACGATTTGCGCTCGAATTCCCCGCGCACCTTCTCATCTGCGGCGAGCGGGGCACCCCCTCTCGATAAGAACCGCAACCCTTCCACGCCAGGGGTTGATCGAGAGGCGTTGATACTGTGTGCGAGATGCGACGTGCCGGGTCAAATGGCGTCGACTCGTTGAAATCGCGCCGTCTTGAAACACCGAGTAGGGCTTGGGGAGAAGTTCGAGAGGGCGCCGAGGTGGTTGTGAAAAGGGCCGCTGCCGCCACGCATCGTCACCGGAGTGTCGACGCGCGTCACCGCCGCCCGGGTCGAACTTTTCCCCGCCCTCACTCGGGGGTGATCGCACCCTCAGGTGCGCGCGGTCGTCGAGTCTAGAATCCCACGCGCGAGCTTGCGGCTGTCGAGCCACACGCTCGAGCTTGCGGAGGTTACTTCGCGGCGCCGACGATCTGCTTGAAGCGGCCCTCGACCTGCGGCTGGGCGCCGTAGCGGTCGAATACCGAGGGACCGAGGCGTTCGAGCTCGGCGATGCGATCGCCCGGCGCCGGATGCGTGGCGAAGACCGACGCCCCATCGCCGTCGCCATGGGCCTGCGCGAGCATCTGCAGCACGGCGACCAGGCCGTAGGGATCGTAGCCGCTACGCGCGGCGATGACGATCGCCATGCGGTCGGCCTCGTACTCCAGGGACCGATCGAGGGGCCGCAGGATGAAGCCGCTCTTCACCAGGTTCGCTCCCATGTCGACGAGCTTCTGGTTCACCATATGCGTGACCGCGCCGCCGCCGCTGCGCGCAACACGGTCAGAGACGACGTCCTGGCCGAGTCCCGCCCAGAAATCCGTGCTCGCCTGGGACTGGATCGCCTGGATCTGGTGGCGCTTCACGACGTGGGCGACTT
This sequence comes from Burkholderiales bacterium, assembly GCA_017880705.1. Classification (GTDB taxonomy): domain Bacteria; phylum Pseudomonadota; class Gammaproteobacteria; order Burkholderiales; family Usitatibacteraceae; genus Usitatibacter. Next base: position 5,728 of record JADGRS010000107.1, on the reverse strand, counting down.
CGTGGGCGAGGGCGCCGGCGAGCTCCGATTCGCTGTTGAGCCTCTTGAGCAGCCCGGACGAAACGATCACGGTGCCCCCCGGGAACGCGAACGCATTGATCGTTTCGGTATCGATGACGCCGAAGGTCCACGGCAGGTCGGGCCGCTCGCCGTGCATCGCGACCCAGCGTCCGACGCGGTTCACGTAGCGCTGCAGGTTCTGGTCGTGATGCAGGGGCGCCGCGCCGAGGAAGGCGGAGGCGATCCCCTCGCCCAGCGCGATCTCCTCGTCGGTGGTGAATTCCTTGTTGGCGGTCTCGAGCTGTTGCTTCTTGTCGAGCGCCTTCTTGCCGAGATCGAGGAGGCTGCCGAATTGCGCGTTCGCGCAAGTGCACGCGAGCGCGATCGCGGTGAGCAATGCGAACCTCATCGACGTCCTCCCTTGGCGGAATCGCCGACGTAATCGATCGAAACCGCCGCGAGCTTGGCTTCGCGAGCGAAGCGCTCCGCGGCGGGCTTGTCGGCACGATACGACTGCGCCTTCGCGAGCGCCGCGGGATCGGGGCTCGCGTTCTTGATGTCCTCGGGCGACAGGCCGCGGATGCCGGTGGTCGCGATATTGGCTTTCTGGCTCGTGTTGCGCCCGCCGCCGAGGAACGACGTCAGGCCGCCAAGCGCGCCGCCCGAAGAGCCCGAGCTCTCGACCGCCGCGGGAAAGCGCAGGTGGAACACGTTGATCCATCCGGCCTGGCCGCTCGCGTCCACGCGGGTCCAGCCGCCGCCGCGCGCGAGCACCTTCACGGACGTGTTCTCGGGAAGCGTCGCGAGGGTGCGCGCGTCGCTCGCGCCGCGATCCTTCAGCTCGGTCGAGCGGTTGGTGAATGCCTGCTCCTGCGCGCCGGCGGCAGAAGCGAGCGCGACGAGAATGATGGCGAAGGCCGACCGGAGTCCCATGCGCGAATGATATCCCTTCCTCAGCGAATCATCACGGCGGCGAGCCCGAGAAGCAGGCCCATGCTGGTCACGTCGGTCGCGGTCGTGACGATGATGCTCGAGGCCGTGGCGGGGTCGGCGCCGAAGCGCTTCAGCGCCAGCGGCACCAGGGCGCCGGAGATCCCGCTGATGCAGCAGCTCCCGACCATCGCGAGCGTCACCACGACGCCGAGGAGGATTGCATGGGGCGAGCTTTGCGCCAGGGCATACAGGTACATCGCGATGCCGCACAGCACGCCCGTCACCGCGCCGTTGGCGAAGCCGAGGAGCGCCTCCTTCGAGGTGAGCGCGCCGCCGCCTCCGGGCTTGATGTCGCCCAGCGTGATGCCGCGCACGGTGACGGCGAGGGCCTGGCATCCGGTGTTGCCCGCCTGCCCCGCGAGCACCGGGAGGAACGTCGCGAGGATCACGAGCTTGTCGAGCGTGCCCTGAAAGAGCGCGACGACGCCGCCCGCCGCGAACGCGGTGAGCAGGTTGATGAGCAGCCACGGGTTGCGGAACTTGAAGCTCTGCGCGATGGAAGTCGCGACGCGCTCCTCCTTTTCCACGCCGACCATCGCGCCGGCCTGGGCGGTGATCTCGAAGGCTTCCTGCTCGAAGAGCGCCGCGCCGCGCACCAGCCCCACGAGGCGCCCTTCGGCATCGGTGACGGGATACTGGGGATAGTGCCGGTTCACCGTGAGCTTCATCGCCTCGGGCACGGACAGCTGCGGCGCGAGCGAGAAAGGATTCGCGAGCATCACGGCGGCGAGGCGCGCCCCGCGGTCGTTGAACAGCAGGTCGCGCATGGTGACGAGGCCGCCCAGCTTCCCCTCGGAGTCGACCACGTACACGTAGGTCACGAACGCGCTCCTCACGAGCGGGCGCAGCGCCTCGATGGCCTCGCCCACGGTCATGTCGGGGCTGAAGACCGAGAGCGACGGCTCCATGAGCTGCCCGATGGAATCGCTCGGATAGTTCGCGTTGCGCTTCCACTGGGCCGCGACCTCGGGAGGCGCCGAAGCGGTGATGAAACGGCGCGGTCCCGACTCGAGCTCGCGCAGGATCGCCTGCACCATCGCGGGATTCAACTGCAGCAGCGCCTCGATCGACTCTCCGGGCACCGCGCGCTCGATGAGGGCCGCCGCTTCGCGAGTCGGCAGCGAGCGGATTCGCGATGCGAGCATCGAGCTCTGGGGCACGGCTTCGCTGGGCGGACTAACGGCGGTCTTCAAGGCGCGGCTCCCTTGATTATTGTGGAGCGATTGTAGCCGCCCACCAGTGAAGCGGTGACAACCGGCCCGCTAGAGCCCGAGGCGCTGCCAGATGGTCGAGCTGGGGCCCGCCATGTTCATGGTGTAGAAGTGCAGGCCCGGCGCACCGCCCTGCAGCAGGCGATCGCACAGCTCCGTCACGACGTCGAGGCCGAAGGCCTTGATCGAGGCCGTGTCGTCGCCGAATCCCTCGAGCTTCGTGCGGATCCAGCGCGGTATCTCGGCGCCGCACATGTCGGAGAAGCGCGCGAGCTGCGAGAAGTTGTTGATCGGCATCACGCCGGGGACGATGGGGACGTCGATGCCCATCGCCTCGACCGCGTCGACGAAGTGGAAGTACGCGTCGGCATTGTAGAAATACTGCGTGATGGCGGCGTTCGCGCCCGCGTCGATCTTCGCCTTGAACGCGGCGAGATCGTGCTGCGGCTTCCTCGCCTGCGGGTGGCACTCGGGATAGCACGCGACCTCGATCTGGAACCAGTCGCCGGTCTCCTCGCGGATGAAGCGCACCAGCTCCGAGGCATAGCGAAACTCCCCCGACATCGCGAGACCCGAGGGCAGGTCGCCGCGCAACGCGACGATGTGGCGGATGCCGTGGTCCTTGTATTGCGCGATCACCTCGCGCAGGCTCTCGCGCGACGATGCGATGCACGACACGTGCGGCGCCGCATGGTACCCGGCGTCGCGGATCTCGAGCACCGTGGAGAGCGTGCCCTCGCGTGTCGAGCCGCCCGCGCCGTAGGTCACCGAGAAGAACGCGGGATTCAGCTGCCCGAGCTGCCTCCACGTCGCGCGCAGCTTCTCCACGCCTTCGGGAGCCTTCGGCGGATAGAACTCGAAGCTGTAGAGGCGCTTGCGGTGGCGTTGGGATTCCATGGTCTCAGCGCAGCGCGCCGGCGCGCTGCAGGAAGCGGCGCACGCGCGGCGCCCAGTCGTCCACGGCGCGCGCGAAGTACGAGTGGCCGTCGAGCCCCGTGGCCGGCGCCTCGACGAACTCGGCCTTGCCGCCGGAGCGCACGAACGCGTCATACATGCGCCGCGCGAGAGAGGGCCCGAAGAAGCGGTCGTTGGCGCTGTACAGCCACAGCTCCGGCACGCGCGCGGCGCCGCCATACCGGGCCATCGCGTCGACGAGGCGCGACTCCGCGCACACCTTGTCGGCATCCATCGAGCCGCGCCCGCCGGCGAAGTTGATCACCGCGACGAGGCCGTCGAAAGGCTGCGACGCCGCCGCCACGGAGCCGAAGCCGCCGGCCGATTGTCCCGCGAGGATCACCTTGCGCGCGTCGGCCCACGGCTCCGCGCGCACCGCGTCAACCGCGGCGCGGACGTCGCGCGCCGTCTCGAGGCCAGCCCCGTAGTAGTCGGGATCGCTGCATGGGCCGAATCCCTCGGCCCACTCGCCGCCGCTGTGCCCGTAGCCGCGGCGCGTGGGCACGATGACCGCGTAGCCCATCGCGATGAACGGCTCGCTCTGCGCCGTGAGGCGCTGGCGGCCGTCCGTGCGCCGCTCGGCGGCCGAACGGGGGCTGCCGTGCGAAAGGACCACGATCGGGAACGGCCCCGTGCCTTTGGGGCGCAGGACCGTCACGTCGATCTCGACGCTCTCGCGACCCGCGCCCACCGGCGCGCGGATCACGGTCTCGGTCCACGCGGTCGACGCATGTGCCGCGCCTGCTAGCGAGAGAAGCAGCGAGGCAAGCGCCACCGCCGCTGCTCGCGGGTGTTGAGCGGCGGAGCTTTTCGTCCGCTCCAACACCGTTCCCGGTCTCATCAGTATCTGTAGTGATCGGATTTGTAAGGTCCGGCGCGCGACACGCCGATGTACTTCGCCTGCTCCTCGGTGAGCTCCGTCAACATCGCGCCCAGCTTCGTCAGCTGCAGTCGCGCGACCTTCTCGTCGAGATGCTTCGGCAGCACGTACACGCCGATCGGATACTTCTCCTGGTGCGTGAACATCTCGATCTGCGCGATCACCTGGTTGGCGAAGGACGAGCTCATCACGTAGGACGGGTGGCCCGTGCCGCAGCCGAGGTTCACGAGGCGCCCCTCGGCGAGGAGGATGATCCTCTTGCCGTCGGGAAAGATGATGTGATCCACCTGCGGCTTGATGTTCTCCCACTGGTACTGCTTGAGGGAAGCGATGTCGATCTCGTTGTCGAAGTGGCCGATGTTGCACACGATCGCGTTGTTCTTCATGCGCTTCACGTGCTCGTGGGTGATCACGCGGAAGTTGCCGGTCGCGGTGACGAAGATGTCGGCCTTGTCGGCGGCGTAGTCCATGGTGACGACGCGGTAGCCTTCCATCGCCGCCTGCAGCGCGCAGATGGGATCGACCTCGGTGATCCATACCTGCGCCGAGAGGGCGCGCAACGCCTGCGCGGAGCCCTTGCCGACGTCGCCGTAGCCCGCCACGAGGGCGACCTTGCCCGCGACCATCACGTCCGTCGCGCGCTTGATGCCGTCGACGAGCGACTCGCGGCAGCCATAGAGGTTGTCGAACTTGCTCTTGGTGACCGAGTCGTTCACGTTGATCGCGGGAAACTTGAGCGAGCCGTCCTTCGCCATCTGGTACAGGCGCTTCACGCCGGTGGTCGTCTCCTCGGTCACGCCCTTCACCTGGGCGAGGCGCGTCGAATACCACGCGGGATCCTTGGCGAGCTTCGCCTTGATCGCCGCGAAGAGGGCCTCTTCCTCCTCGCTCGCGTGCTTCGAGATGCACGACGCGTCCTTCTCGGCGCGGGCGCCCAGGTGCAGCAGGAGCGTCGCGTCGCCGCCGTCGTCGAGGATCATGTTGGTGTAGCGGGGCTTGCCGTCCTTGTCGTTGCCCCACTCGAAGATGCGATGGGTGTAGTCCCAGTACTCCACGAGGGACTCGCCCTTCACCGCGAAGACCGGCACGCCGGTGGCGGCGATCGCCGCGGCGGCATGGTCCTGGGTCGAGAAGATGTTGCACGACGCCCAGCGCAGCTCGGCGCCGAGCTCCTCGAGCGTCTCGATCAGCACCGCGGTCTGGATCGTCATGTGCAGCGAGCCCGTGATGCGCGCGCCGCGCAGCGGCTGCGAGCTCGAGTATTCCTCGCGGATCGCCATGAGGCCGGGCATCTCGGTCTCGGCGATGAGGATCTCCTTCCTGCCCCAGGCGGCGAGGTTGAGGTCGGCGACCTTGTAGTCGGTGAAGTCCTTCGGCTTGATGCGGGCGTTCATGTGCGGTCCCTTTTTCGACAAGAGCGATTCGTCAAAGGTGGCCTGAACGCGGGAGAGGTGCTGCGGTGCGGCTCGTCTCCCGTGATCGGTCACGGATAACGAGCGCGGTTTTGGAAAGTTCGAGCCTGGCGGGAGAACCCGTTGCAACGCTCCTCGAACGACCGCTATTGTAAACGACCCGGAGGGCCCCTGTCACTCCCGCCGTCCGAAGAAACGATCCCGCCATCCGAAGGAGACATCCATGAAGAAGCCCCTCCTCATCGGCTGCAAGGGCTGCGGCAACGCGATCGTCGAGT
>JADGRS010000446.1 GCA_017880705.1 Burkholderiales bacterium | reverse complement strand
TGACCATCACCCGCGAGCGCCACGTCTTCGAAGGCCAGTCGCTGGCCGTGATCAGCAGCATCCGGCGGCGCGGCGTCCTCCTCGTTCTCGTGGTCTTGCCAGACGGTAGCCGCTCGCTGATTCCGGCCAGCTGGACCGACTGGAACGCCGAGCAGGCAAGGCGAACGCCGGCGGACGATGCTGGTGGTGCCCACGATCTCGGCCGGCTCGGCGATTTGCTCCACCTGCGCAAGATCATTGACGCTCTCTACGACCGACCCATCGAGTCGGTGCAGTGCAAGGAGAGCAGCCATGCAACTGAACCTGGCCTTTCTCGACCGCCCCGATCTTCCACCGAACCCTTTTCCAGCAGCCCCGTCGGCGACGACGTGGGAGCAGCTCGACGAAGCCTCGCGCATCGCGGCGCTCGAGATCCTCTCACGTCTCATCGCCCGCATGATCTCGGCCAGGTCGACGAGGGAGGCAAGCGATGAATGAACGCGCCAAGATCACGGCCAGCCATCTGTCCCGCCAGGCCATCGTCTACCTGCGCCAGTCGAGCGCCGCCCAGGTCGAGCACAATCGCGAGTCGACCGATCGACAGTATGCGCTTGCCGCCAAAGCCCGTGAACTTGGCTGGCCCAATGATCGCATCATCGTCATCGATGAGGATCTTGGGCTCTCCGGTTCCGGCTTTGTTGCGAGATCGGGCTTCGCCCGCCTCACCGCCGAAGTCGCACTCGCCCACGTCGGCCTCGTGCTCGGACTCGAGGTCTCGCGCCTGGCGCGCAACAACGCCGACTGGCACCGCCTCATCGACCTCGGCGGCCTCACCGACACGCTGATCGGCGATGCAGATGGCATCTATCATCCAGCCCTCTTCAATGATCGCCTCCTGCTCGGGCTCAAGGGCACCATGAGCGAGGCCGAACTTCATGTGCTGAGGGCCCGCCTCAACGGCGGCATTCGCAACAAGGCAGCACGCGGTGAACTCCGCCGAGGATTGCCGGTCGGCTTTGTCTGGGGCGAGGCCGATGGCGAGGTCCGCTTCCACCCCGACGAGGCCATTGTCACCGCCGTCCGCAACGTCTTCGCGTGCTTCGCCGAGACGGGCTCGGCGCGCCGCGTCTGGCTATGGTTTCGCTCGGAAGGGCTCACATTCCCTCTGCAGATGCACCAGAACGCAGAGATCCGCTGGGTCGAGGCCAGCTACACCGCCATCCACCACGTGCTCACGAATCCCGTGTATGCCGGCGCCTACGCCTATGGCAAATCACGCCAGGAGACGATGCTGGATGCAGCGGGTGCACGCACAAAGCGCGTGCGACAACTGCCGCGCTCCGAGTGGCAGGTGCTCATCCCGGACCATCATCCGGGGTTCATCGATTGGCAGACCTATGAGGCCAACCAGGATCGCATCGCCAAGAACACCCGCCCCGGACCGCACAAAGTGGGCGGCGCCGTGAGGGAAGGCAGCGCCCTGCTGCAGAGCCTTGCCAGCTGCGGGCACTGCGGACGCCGCTTGCACACGCACTATCGCGGGCGCAGTTCCGCACCGGGGTATCATTGCCCCGGCAAGATCCTGGTCGAGGGCCGCGGCGTCTATTGCCTCAACATTGGCGGCATTCAGATCGACGAGGCCGTCACGCGGGCCTTCATCGCCGCCCTCGAGCCGGCAAAGCTCGCTGCCACGCTCGCCGCTGCCGAGCGGCTCGAAGCAGATCGCGAGACCTCGCTCAAGCAATGGCGTCTCGGTGTCGAGCGGGCAAGCTACAAAGCGAGCCGCGCCGAGCGCCGCTACCGTGCCGTCGATCCAGACAACCGGTTGGTCGCTCGCGGCCTGGAGCGCGAGTGGGAGGAGAGCTTGAGCGCACTCGAAGCCGCCAAGGCCGAGCTTGCACGCCGCGAACTGGAGCGTCCACGCGTGCTCTCCCAAGAGGAGCGCGACCGTCTGCTCGCGCTCGGGCCCGATCTTGCCACCGTCTGGCACGCGGCAACGACCACGCCGCGTGACAGGAAAGAGCTGCTGCGAGCATTGCTCGAGGAGGTCATCATAAAGGTCGAGCGCGACAAGGCTGCAGCCCACCTCACGCTGCGCTGGAAGGGCGGCGCGCTCAACGAGATCGATCTCGCGCTGCCGCGCTCGCGGCCGGCCACGATACGCACCGATGAGGACACGATCGCACTCGTCCGCCGGCTGGCCGTCCATTATCCAGACACCGTGATTGCCGGCATCCTCAATCGCCAGGGGCGCACCACGGTATACGGCCATCGCTTCGAGGCGGGCCGTGTCGGCAATCTGCGTCGCCACTGGGACATCCCGTGCTTCGAGGCCGGGCCGTCCCCCACCAAGGGCGAACTGGCGTCGATCAAGAAGGCAGCGGTCGCGCTCGGCGTCGCGCCTTCGACTTTGCACCGCTGGCTCAACGACGGCATCATTCCGGGCGAACAGCTGACGCCCGGCGCACCCTGGCGCATTCGCCTGACCGATGACCTCATCGCCCGATTCAGCGAAACTGCTGGGGACGGCTTCGTGACCATGCACGAGGCAACCCGCAAGCTCGGTGTCTCGCGCCAAACCGTGTTGCAGCGTGTCAAGCGCGGCGAGCTCGAAGTCGTGCACGTCACGAATGGCAGGAAAAAGGGAATCCGGATCAAGGTGATAACCCGGCAATCCGAACTCTTCGATCAAACCTCATGAACCAGGGGGCATTATGAAGCGGTGTCCAAGTAGTCCGCGAGGTCGGCGTCAACGACTTCCGGATGGCCACGGAACAGCAGCTCTTCCACCTTGACCACCGCCTGTTGGGCATTGCGCCCGGGACGGTACGCATACTGTTCGGGTGGAAGGTCGGCTTCGAAGATCGGTTCCAGCACCAGCATCGCTGCTGTCATGCAGACCCGATCCCGCACGGTCGAGATGCCCAGCGGCCTGAGCTTGCCGTTGG
>JADGRS010000445.1 GCA_017880705.1 Burkholderiales bacterium | reverse complement strand
TACGAGGCTTCGGGACAAATCATGACCGAGGCCGCGATCGACACGGCGTTCACTCGCGACCTCTACGTCTCCCTCGGCGAGCCCGTGGACGCCGACGCGTGGGGCGTGCGCGTCTACTACAAGCCCTTCGTCGACTGGATCTGGGGCGGCTGCTTCATCATGGCGATCGGAGGCTTCGTCGCGCTCGCCGACCGGCGTTACCGCTCGCGGAAACCGGCGTCGGAGACGAGCTTCGGCGCCGGCATGGCCAACGAGACCCGTTCGTGACGCGATGAAAGCGCTCAAGTTCGTCATTCCGCTGGCGGTGTTCGCCCTGCTCGCCGCCTTCCTCGCGGTGGGATTGACGCGCGACCCACGCCAGATTCCCTCGCCCTTCATCGGCAAGGCCGCGCCCGCGTTCCGGCTGGAGCAGCTTCACGACGAGAAGCTCGCGTTCGCGCCGGCGGACATGAGGGGCAAGGTGTGGCTCCTGAACGTATGGGCGTCGTGGTGCGTGTCGTGCCGGGTCGAGCATCCCCTGCTGGTCGAGATGTCGAAGAGCCACGTAGTGCCGATCATCGGCCTCAACTACAAGGACAAGCGCGACGACGGCGTGCAATGGCTCGCCAGGTTCGGCAACCCCTATTCGCTCTCCGCGTTCGATGTCGATGGCAAGGTCGGGATCGACTACGGCGTGTACGGAGTTCCGGAGACGTTCGTGATCGACAAGGAAGGCGTGATCCGCTACAAGCAGATCGGTCCCATCACGCCCGAGGCGCTCGACAAGACGATCCTGCCGCTGCTGAAGACTCTCGGCGCATGAGGCTCCTCGTCGCCATCGTCGCGTTCGGGCTCGCGGGCCTCGCCTTCGGGCAGGCGTCGGAGGTTGCGCATCCCGATGCCGCCGTCGAGGGGCGGCTGAAGGGCCTCGCCGAGGAGTTGCGCTGCCTCGTTTGCCAGAACCAGACCATCGCGGATTCGAACGCGCCCCTCGCCCTCGACCTGCGCAACCAGATTCGCACGCAAATCGCCGAGGGCCGCAGCGACAGCCAGATCCGCGAGTACATGGTCGACCGTTACGGCGACTTCGTGCTTTATCGCCCGCCGTTCAAGGCATCGACGGCGCTTCTCTGGGCCGGACCGTTCGCGCTCCTGCTGTTCGGGGCCGGCATCGCGATCGCGATCATGCGCCGCCGCGGTCGCGCCCGCTCGGTGCCGCGCGAGGATTCCAAGGCGCGCGCCGAAGTGGCGTCGCTGCTCGAGACGCGGGACCCGGCACGCAGGGACTAGGCGGTCGCGGGCGCAATCGCGCGGCGGCGGGTGCCGGCGACCTCGACGAAGCCCATCTCGCGCGAGATGTCGCGCGCCGCCGACACCGTCATGTGCGCGAGCTCCTCGCGACGCGTGCCGATGATCGCCTTTTCCGCGCCCCAAACGCCGATCGCAGCGACGATCTGGCCGCCGCGGTCGCGAATCGGCGCGGCCACGCCGCACACGCCGACGCGGAATTCGCCGCGATTGACGGCGTAGCCGCGTTCGCGCGTCTCCTCGAGGTCGCGCTCGATCTCCTTGCGGCGCGTCATCGTGATCGGCGTGTAGCGCTTCACGTGCTCGAAGGCAAGGTCGAGTGCCTCCGTCGACATCCACGCCAGCATCGCCTTCCCCGTCGAGACCACGGTCGCGGGAACGCGCGAGCCGATGCTTGTCATGGCCTTGAGCGGCTGGGGGCCGTCGAACTTGTCGACGTAGACCACGTAGCCCGAATCCCACACGGCGAGCTGCACCGATTCGCGCGTGTCCTCGCCGAGCTTGCGAATCCGGGGCCCTGCCACCGATTGCAGGTCAATGTCGCGAACGAGCATCGAGCCCATCTCCCAGAGCTTGAGCGTGGGCGAATAGAGGCTCGTGGCCGAATCCTTCTTCACGTAGCCCAGGATCGACAGCGTCGAGAGCAGGCGGTAGACGTTTGGCTTGGTGAGCCCGAGCTCGCGCGAAAGCTCGGTGAGGCGGCGCGGACGGTCCGAGCGGACCAACGCTTCGAGGAGGTTCAGCGCCTTCTGGACGGTTTGTTCCATCGGCTTGTCAACCACCGATATGTAGTTTTGCGAATCGTATCACTAAGGCGCATCGGGCGTTCTTTTGCTAGATGAGCACCGGCCGGTCGGGAAGCTCGTTGCGCCTGTCCCCGTTCGCGGGGAAGTGGCGCGCGAGAAGCTCGGAGACCGCGCGCACGCCCGCGATCGCGCCTTCCTCGAAGCGTCGCTCGCGGAAGTGCTTCTCCATCATGCGGCAGACCGATGCCCATTCGGCGGGCGTCACGTGCCCGTCGACGCCGCGGTCGGCGACGATTTCGACGCGCCGGTCGGCGAGGAGCAGGTAGATGAGCGTGCCGTTGTTCTCCTCGGTGTTCCAGACGCCGCGCTGCGCGAACACCTCGCGGGCCCGGGCGCGCGAGGTGACGTCGTTCCAGAGCTGACGCGAACCGAGCTCGGCCTCGACCACGAAGCAGATCTCGCCGCGATGCAGCTTTTCCTGCGCGGCGATCTCGCGCTGGATCGCGTCGAGCGTGCTCCGCGGAAAGCATTGCGCCTCCCGCGCAGGGCTCATGAGGATGTGGCGCCAGAACCGTTCGAGATGCATCACCAGCTCCCCGATGCGCCGCCGCCGTCGAACCCTCCACCACCGCCGCTGAAGCCCCCGCCCCCGCCGCCCCCCGAGAATCCGCCCCCGCCCCCGCCGCCGCCCCACCCGCCCGGAATGTAGCCGCCGCGCCCGAGCCCGCGGGCGAGGCCGCTCCCCGAGAAGAGCGTGAACACGAACGCCGCGAGCGCCGCGATCGCGCCGAACCCGATGCTCCCGAGGATGAACCAGGCCGCCACGCCCGAGATGCCCGAAGTGGCCACGGCGCCGAAGAAGCGCCCCGCGATGCCGCGCATCACCATGCCGATG
>JADGRS010000444.1 GCA_017880705.1 Burkholderiales bacterium | reverse complement strand
TCGAGGAGGCCCAGGGCGGGAAGCGGCGAGTCCGGCAGCTCGGCGAAGAGCGGCACCTGCTTCTCGCGCACGATCCGCTCGCTCTTCGCGATCACCGGGCTCGGCATCTCGATGCGGATCGGCTCGTGGTCCTCGAAGGCCTTCTTCGCCACCTCGACTTTTTCCTCGCGCTCCTGCGCGGCGAGGCGGCCCTCCTCGCGGTCGCGGCGCGCCTCGATGCGGCCCTTCGCCACCGCGTAGCCCCATTCGATTCCGCCGCCGAGGAGCTCCGCGACGCGCAGCCACGACAGCCCCGTGAAGAGGCTCAGGCCTCCCGCGAGAAGCGCGAGCAGCAGGAGCGTCGCGCCCGTGAATCCGAACAAGGGCGCGAGGCCGCTCGCGAGCACGGCGCCGAGCGCGCCGCCCGCGGGGAAGCCCAGCGCGGCGCCGAGGCTGTGGAGGCGCATCGATTCGAGCGCGGTGCTCGACGCGAGCACCACAGCGAAGCCCACGAGCGAGACGGCGAGCGTCCTGCGATTCAGGATCTCCCACGCCTCGACGCGGCGATACATGCGCAGGATTCCGAAGAGCGCGAGCCCCACCCACCACCACGCGGAGAGCCCGAAGAGGTAGTAGAACGCATCGGCGAACCACGCGCCGGCGGCTCCGCCCTTGTTGAGGATCGGCGCGCCGGTGCCGCTGAACGACGGGCCCGGATCGGAACGGGCGTAGGTGAAGAGGATCAGCGCGAGATACGCTCCCGCCGCGAGAAGGAGGATCCAGCCCGCTTCCCGCATCGCGCGCCCGAGGCGCGGATGGGTGTTGGGGACCGTCGTTACAGCGATGGCGGCAACTCCCGGTTGATGATGGTGATCGCCTTCGACTCGATCGAGATGAAGCCGCGGTCCGAGAGGTCCTTCAGGATGCGGTTCACCATCTCGCGCGAGGCGCCCACCATGTTGGCGAGGTCCTGCTGCGAGAGCTTCTCTCCGACCATGAGCTTGCCGTCCGTGTACACCGCGAGCTCGAGAAGCGTGCTCGCCACGCGCCCGTACACATCCATCAAGGCGAGCGTGCCGATCTTGCGGTCCGCCTCGCGCACCCGTTGCGCGAGGCATTGCATCACGACGTTGGCGATGCGTGGCTGCTGCTCGACGCAGCGCTCGAACGCGGCGTGGGCGAGGACGAGGAAATTGGAAGCCTCGATGGTGGTCACCGACGCCGAGCGCGGCTGCTTGTCGATCATCGACATCTCGCCGAAGAAGGCTCCGGGGCCGAGGATCTTCAGGATGATCTCGCGGCCTTCCTCGTCGCCGATGAAGACCTTCACCTTGCCCGACATGATCATGTAGAGCGAGTCGCCCACCTCGCCTTCGGTGAGGACGACGGCGTTCTTCGAGTAGTTCTTCTCCGCCGCCACGGAGCGCACCACGTCGAGCTCCTTGTCGGAGAGCTGCGTGAAAAACGGCACCGCCTTGAGCGTCATGGTGCGCTCGCCGACGGCAGGCCTTTTCTGGTCGATTGCCATGGACACTAATTACCCAAAATCCCCTGATTTGTCAAACGGTTAGGGGAAGATGCTCAGATACCCCCTTAGTTTCAGGGGCATACGCGCGCGATGCCAATGCGATAATTGAACTCTTGCCCTTCCATTCGCCTCCTTTTCCTCGACGTGATAACACGACATTCGCGACTCCTCATCCTCGGCTCCGGCCCGGCGGGCTACTCGGCCGCCGTCTACGCGGCACGTGCCAACCTGAAGCCCGTATTGATCACCGGCCTCGCGCAGGGCGGGCAGCTCATGACCACGACCGACGTCGACAACTGGCCGGCCGACGCCATGGGCGTGCAGGGCCCGGAGTTAATGGATCGCTTTCTCAAGCACGCCGAGCGCTTCGAGACCGAGATCGTCTTCGACCAGATCCACACGGCGAAGCTGAAGGACAAGCCCATCGCGCTCGTCGGGGATGCGGCAACCTACACCTGCGACGCGCTCATCATCGCGACCGGCGCCTCGGCGATGTATCTCGGGCTCGACTCGGAGCAGAAGTTCATGGGCAAAGGCGTCTCGGGCTGCGCGACGTGCGACGGCTTCTTCTACAAGAACCAGGACGTGTGCGTCGTCGGCGGAGGCAACACCGCCGTCGAGGAAGCGCTCTATCTCAGCAACATCGCGAGGCACGTGACCGTGGTGCACCGCCGCGACAAATTCCGCGCGGAAAAGATCCTCCAGGACAAGCTCACGGCGAAGCAGCGCGAGGGCAAGGTGGACATCCAGTGGAACCACACGCTTGACGAGGTGCTCGGGGACAACAGCGGCGTGACGGGGGTGCGCCTGAAGTCGACGCAGGACGGCAAGGCGCGCGACCTGAAGCTCACGGGATGCTTCATCGCGATCGGGCACAAGCCCAATACCGACATCTTCGCCGGGCAGCTCGACATGAAGGACGGCTACATCGTCACGAAGAGCGGGCTCGCCGGCAACGCCACCGCCACCAGCATCGCCGGGGTCTTCGCCGCGGGCGACGTGCAGGACCACGTCTATCGCCAGGCGGTGACCAGCGCCGGGACCGGGTGCATGGCGGCCCTCGACGCGGACAAGTTCCTCGAGAGCCTGGGGTGAGCAAGGCGCGGGTCGTGGAGAGCCGCGTGTTTCGCGACGCCGTGAAGGACGTCGAGCCGATCCGCGCGACGAAGCGCATCGAGCCGTTTCGAAAGCTGCCGCCTCCCTTCCCCGCGAAACGCATCGAGGATGAGAAGGCCGTGATCGAAGAGTTGATGCGCCTCGCGCTCGACGGCGACGACGTCGAGATCGAGGAGGATTCCTCGTACCTCAGGTCCGGGCTGCCGCGCGACATCCTGCGGAAATTGCGGCGCACCCATTGGGTGATCCAGGATCATCTCGACCTTCACGGCCTCAGCGGCGACGAGGCCGCGGCCGAGATGGCGGCG
>JADGRS010000443.1 GCA_017880705.1 Burkholderiales bacterium | reverse complement strand
AAGGCCGGCCAGAACGACTGCAGCACGGCGAAGCACGCTTGCGCCTCGCTCGGCAAGACCGACAACGACCCCGCCGAATGGAAGTACGTCGCCAAGGGCACGTGCGAGAAAGTGGGCGGCAAGACTAAGGCGGCCGACAAGAAGTAAGCGCTTCTACCCGATGCGCCCTCGCCCGCCCAAGGATAGCGACGCCTTGACGGTCGTCGCGAGGCGACAGGGCAATCTACAGCCGGGGCGAAAAGGCGCCTTCGGCCCTCGTAACTGTTAGAATTTCGCCTCTCGAATCAACCGGATTGCCCCGTGTCCTTCAAAGGCGCCCCCCTCACATACCGCGACTCCGGCGTCGACATCGACGCGGGCGACGAGCTGGTCGAGCGCATCAAGCCGCTCGCGAGGAAGACGCTGCGCCCCGAGGTGCTCGGCGGAATCGGCGGATTCGGCGCGTTGGTCGAGGTCTCGAAGAAGTTCAAGAACCCGGTGATGGTCGCGGGCACCGACGGCGTGGGCACGAAGCTGAAGCTCGCCTTCCGCCTGAAGAAGCACGACACCATCGGCATCGACCTCGTCGCCATGAGCGTGAACGACATCCTCGTCTCGGGCGCCGAGCCGATCTTCTTCCTCGACTACTTCGCGTGCAGCAAGCTCGACGTGGGCGTCGCCGCCGACGTGGTGAAGGGCATCGCCGAAGGCTGCGCGCAGGCCAACTGCGCGCTGATCGGCGGCGAGACCGCGGAGATGCCGGGGATGTACGACCCGAACGAGTACGATCTGGCGGGCTTCGCCGTGGGCCTCGTCGAGAAGGCGAAGATCATCGACGGCAAGGCGATCGTGGCGGGCGACGCCGTCATCGGCCTCGCTTCCAGCGGCCCGCACTCGAACGGCTTTTCGCTCGTCCGCAAGGTGATCGCGGTGAGCGGTGAGGATCTCTACGAGCGCTTCGACGACGATGGCACGCTCGGCGAAACGCTTCTCGCGCCGACGCGCATCTACGTGAAGGCGGTGCTGGCGCTCCTCGAGAAGGTGCCCGTGAAGGGCCTCGCGCACATCACCGGCGGCGGGCTCACGGAAAACATCCCGCGCGTGCTCCCGGAGAACGTCTGCGCGCGCCTGGAAGCGCGCCGCTGGCCGCGCCCGGGGATCTTCGACTGGCTGCAGAAAACCGGCCACATCACCGACGCGGAGATGCAGCGCACGTTCAACTGCGGCATCGGCATGGTCATCGTCGTGGCCCGCTCCGACGTCGCGGCGACGCTCGATGCGCTCGCCGCGCAAGGCTCCGAGGCGTACGAGATCGGCGCGATCGTGGAGAGGGGAGCGGGCGAGCCCCAGACGGTGGTCGTCTGAAGGGCGTCATCCTCATTTCCGGTCGCGGCAGCAACATGCGCGCGATCGTCGAGGCGAAGACGGGGCTCGAAGTGGCGGCGGTCATCTCCAACCGCCCCGACGCCCACGGCCTCGAATGGGCCGCGGCGCAGGGCCTCGGAACCGAGGTCCTGGACCACAAGGCATTCGCCACCCGCGAGGCGTTCGATTCGGCGCTCGCGGAACGCGTCGAGCGTCATCGACCGGATCTCATCCTGCTGGCAGGCTTCATGCGCATCTTCACCGAGGGATTCATCAGGCGCTTTCCGCGGCGGATCGTGAACATCCATCCGTCGCTGCTACCCGCGTTTCCCGGCCTGCGCACCCACGCCCAGGCGCTCGCCGCCGGCGTGAAGGTGCACGGCGCCACGGTGCACCTGGTGACGCCCGCGCTCGATGACGGCCCGATCGTCGCCCAGGGCGTGGTGCCGGTCCTTGCCGGCGACAGCGAGGATCGCCTCGCGGCGCGGGTGCTCGCCGTCGAGCATCGCATCTATCCGCAGGCGGTGCGCTGGTTCGTCGAGGGTCGCGTCGAATTCGCCGGGAATGCCGTTCACGTGAAGGGGACGGGCGTCTCCGGCGACAGCCTGGTCTCCCCGAGGAATTCGCCGTGAAGCGCGCCGCCGCGCTTCTCCTGCTCTGCGCATCCCTCGGCGCGGCCGCGCAGCCGAGCGAGATCGAGGCGGAGTACCGCGTGACCAACAGCGGCATCACCATCGGCAGCATCAAGGAGACCTTCGTTCGCAAGGGCGACAGGTACTCGATCCAGAGCGTGACGCGCTCCGAGGGCCTGCTGAAGGCGATCCTCGACGACCAGATCACGGTCGAGAGCAGCGGGCGCATCGGCGCCGATGGCCTGCAGCCGCTCGAATACGACGAGCACCGCCTGAAGGACGCCAAGCGCGACCTCAGGAGCACCTTCGATTGGGACAAGGGCGTGATGCGCACCGTGCTGCGCGGCGAGAACTCCGAGACGCCGCTTCCGCCGGCGACCCAGGACCGCATCTCGGTGATGTACCAGTTCGTGAACATGCGCAAGCTCACGGAGACGCTCGTGCTGCCGATTTCCGAGCGCCGCAAGATCGAGATCCACACCTATCGCCTCGTGGGCGACGAGAAGATCGACACGCCCATGGGCGCCTTCGACGCGCGCCACTACCAGCGCGTCGTGGACAACGCGACCGACACCCGCGCTGAGGTCTGGCTCGCGAAGGACCGCTTCAACTTCCCGGTGCGCGCGATATTCGACGACCCCAAGGGCTTCCGCCTCGAGCAGGCCGTCGTCAGCCTGAACGCGCATTGAGCGCGCCATGACGACCGCCGCCTTCCTCTCGCGCTATCGCATTGCGGCCGCCGCGCTCGCGGTGTCGGCGGCGCTCCACGCGGCCGTGATGGTGGGCGTGCCCCAACGAGTGGAGGGGATTGCGGAGGAAGCGGCGCCCGCATACACGGCAAGCCTCGATGGGGCGGCGCCTTCCGAAACGAGCGCCCCCGCGCGGGCGCCGGCGTCTCCCAAGCGTGCAGCGCGGCGGCACGCGATCCCGCTTCCGAGGTTCGAGCCGCTGGCCTC
>JADGRS010000442.1 GCA_017880705.1 Burkholderiales bacterium | reverse complement strand
CACCTATCCCACGTTCCTGATTCCCTTCTGCACGTGGCTGCTGATGGGCTACTTCCGCACGATCCCCTACGAGCTCGAGGAGTGCGCGCTGATCGACGGCGCGACGCGCTGGCAGATCCTCGTGAAGATCGTGCTGCCGCTCGCCGTGCCGGGGCTCATCTCCGCGGGAATCTTCGCGTTCACGCTCTCGTGGAACGAGTTCATCTATGCGCTCACGTTCATCTCGTCCTCGGAAGTGAAGACGGTGCCCGTGGGCGTCGTGACCGAGCTGGTGGAGGGCGACGTGTACCACTGGGGCGCGTTGATGGCGGGCGCGCTCCTCGGATCGCTGCCGGTCGCGATCCTGTACTCCTTCTTCGTGGAGTACTACGTGTCGGGAATGACCGGCGCGGTGAAGGAGTGAGCGGACGATGATCGCGGCATCGGGATGAACATGCCTCCGGGCTTTCCGCTCGCCGCGCGCGACCGGTTCGACCAGCCCGTTGCCGTGGGCAACGTGGTGCGCATCCTCACGGTGACCTCGTGCCTCAAGGGATTGACCGCGCCGGAGCAGGCGATGCTTCGCGGCTGCGTCGGGGAGACGCGCACCGTCGCGGCCATCGATTGCCACGGCTTCCTCTGGTTCGCCCTCGGTGGTGGCTCAAGCGAGGTGGACTTCAGTCTGTTTCCCGGCGAGGTGAGCCGAACCCTGCACTGGAGCGGCAAGAAGGGCGCGTGAGCGTCGCGCTCGGCGCAACCCTGGACGCGATATGTGCCGGTAAGGCTCGCGGCGCCCGAATGGATACAATGCCCGCAGCTCGCCGTGAAGAATTGGTGTCAGGTACGAATTCGAAAATGCGTACCTGACACCAATTTTTAGACGGGTGTTAGCAGCGGCCGCCCGGCGAAGTGGGCGGCGAGGTTGTCGATCACGAGCTGGCCCATGGCGGCGCGCGTCTGGTGCGTGGCGCTCGCGACGTGGGGCTGCAGCACCACGTTCTCCATCGCGATGAAAGCCTCGGGTACGCGCGGCTCGTCGGCGAAGACGTCGAGGCCGGCGCCGGCGATGCGGTTCTGCTGCAGCGCTTCGATCAACGCGGGCTCGTCGATCACCGAGCCGCGGGCGATGTTCACGATGAATCCCTTCGGGCCCAGCGCGTCGATGACGGCGCGGTTCACGAGGTTGCGGGTCGCCTCGCCGCCGGGGCAAGCCACCATCAGCAGGTCGGCCTCGCCGGCGAGCGCGACGGGATCCGCGAAGTAAGCGTAGGGAAGGTCGGCCTTCTTGTTGGGCCCCTGGTAGGCGATCTTCAGGTTGAACGCCGCGGCGCGTTTCGCGATCGCGCGGCCGATGCGTCCCGCGCCGATGATGCCGAGCGTCTTTCCCTGGACGCTCTCGGTGAGAGCCATCGAGCCCTTCAGCCACTTTCCCTCGCGCACGTAGCGATCGCCCTGGGGCACGCGGCGCACGGTGGCGAGGAGGAGGGCCATCGCGAGGTCGGCTACTTCCTCGGTGAGGACATCGGGCGTGTTCGTCACGGCGACCTTGCGCGCCTTTGCGGCGTTCACGTCCACGGTGTCGTAACCCACGCCGAAATGCGCGATCACCTTGAGCCTGGGCAGCTTCGCGATGGTGGCGCCGTCGATGCCGCCGGAGTTGGAGCTCGCGACCGCGGTGATGCGATCCGCCACGGAGGCGAGCATCGCAGCGCGGTCCTCGGCCTTGAAGAGCTTGTAGGTGGTGTATGTCTCGTCGAGCTTGGCGAGCGTCGGGGGATACATGGGGCCTGTGACTATGATTTCCTGTTTCATGGTTTCGCGTCCGGAGGTGGGACGCCGAGCTTCACGGACCATTCACGCATGTCCTTGAGGGCCTCGTCGTCGATGGGAATGCCCAGCTTGATGCGTTGCCGCTCCTCGAGGAGCTCGGGCTCCCCGGGGAAAAGTATTTCGCCCTGCGTGCGCAGGTCCGCGACGACCGCGTCGACGGTCTGCTCGAGACGATCGCCGCCGGCGAACCGGGCGGGATCGATCGCGATCAGCAGGTGGCCGATCTTGCGCGGCTTGTCGAGCTCCTCGTACATGGAGTTGATGTGGCGCCCGAAAGTCATGCCGTTCAGCGCGCCGCACAGCAGGTCGATCATGAACGCGAGGCCGTAGCCCTTGTAGCCGTAGACCGGTCCGCCGAGGGGAATGCCGGCGCGCGCCCGCTGGGGATCCGTGGTCGGCTTGCCCTCGGCGTCGACGGCGATGCCTTCATCGAGGGTCTCGTTCTCGATGCGCGCGTTGAGCACCTTGTTCCACGCGACCTGTGAGGTCGCCATGTCGAGGCAGACCGGTTCCCCGTCCCGGCGCGCGAATGCGATCGAGATGGGATTGGTGCCGAAGTACTTGTGCTTTCCGCCGTGGGGAACGACCACCGAGCTGGAGTGCGTCATCGCGATGCCGATGAGGTGCTCGCGCGCGGCCATGCGCGTATAGAGCCCCATCGCGCCGCAGTGCGACGAATGCCCGACGCCCGCGATGCCCGCTCCGGACTCCTTCGCCATCTCGATGGCGACTTCCATGCCGAGAGCCGCATGCACGATTCCGAGGCCGTCTTCGCCATGGACCTGGGCAGTCACGGGGCCGGTGCGCATCACAACGGGCGCGGCCGCGGCCTTGATCGATCCGATCGTCATGCGCCGCAGGTAATGCGTCAGGCGCAGGACGCCGTGGGAATCGATGCCCCAGACGCTCGTCTGCACGAGCGACGCGCCGACCAGCCTCGCTTCCGGGGGCGGCACCCCGACCTTCTCGAGACACGCCACCGCCCATCGCGTCAATGATTCGCGCGAGACTCGTTTCATCCGGGAGTCATGCAGGCAAAGGGCTTTGAATCCGCCGATAAACGCCGATGAACGCCGTTAGAACCTTGGATACTTGAATGTGAAGCAGCGCGAACGAAAGCACGAAC
>JADGRS010000106.1 GCA_017880705.1 Burkholderiales bacterium | reverse complement strand
CGCGTTGCCGAGGCGCTGCATCCAGTCGAGCTCGCCGTTCATCATCGCGACCACCGGGCGGAACTGCGCGAGCGCCTTCACGCTCTCGTCCCAGGGCTGCGCGGCGAGCGCCTGCTCGAGCGATGCGTCGGGAATGTTGGGGTTGCGCTCGAGCCAGCGCTGCAGCGCCACCACCTCGAGCGGATAGGTCGATGCCGCGAGCACCTGCGACAGGAGGGAGTCCGGATAGAGCGCGATGGGCGCGAGGAGCGCGTCGAGCTCGGCTTGCGTCGCGTCCGCCGATGCGGAAACGCCGGCCGGCACGAATGGACTTTGCTGCGCGATGGCGAGCGGGCTCGCAGACACGCATGCCCACAACATCGCAACTGCCGCGATTGTCTTCATCGATGGCTCCTTTGCCTCGATGCTGCGCCGTCTCTTCCCTTGTCCGTTGATCGGCGTCAATTCCGGAAAGGATGCGAAAGCCGTTCAGGCGGCTCGCGCCGCTTCGAGCCGCGAGCCGAACTCCCCCGCGAAGCGCTCGACCGCGCGCCAGTCGGTGTACTCGTAGTCGCGCGTCGTATCCGTGTCGCCGCCGGCGATGCCCACAATCAGACGCATCATGATCCGGATGATCGGGTTGTACCTCGTGTAGCGCAGCGCGCCTGCGAAGATCGCGGTGCCCTGCGGATGCCACCCGCTGCGCTCGGCGAGCTCCTCCGCGTAGCGCGCCGCGACCGCGGGCCGCGCGCCCGGGCCGCCCGCGCTCAGGCTTACGGAAAAGAAAGCGTTCGGCCGGGCTTCGATGGCAGCCACGTGCGTGCGCACGACGCTTTCGAGGTCCTGCACATGGCGTCCATAGCGGATGGCGCCGCCGACGATGACGGCGTCGCTCTCCTCGAGGGCCCGCGCGAGGCCCGGAGCGACGGCGCCTATCGTCGCGGCCGCGTGTCCCGCCTGGGCGAGCGTCGCGCGGATGCGCTCGGCGACACGGGCCGCCTGGCCGTCGACGGAAGCGAAGACAATCAGGATCCGGCTCATCGCATCACTCGTGGGCTCGTTTCCAACGCCTCAGTGTCCCGCCACTGGATGGTGCCGGGCCCATTCGCGCGCCTTCACGAGCGCGATGCGGATCGCGCTTCGGTCGCTCATGCCCTCGCGCAGCAACGCGTTGGCGATGTCGATCGCCTTGTCGCGGACAGGCTCGGGAAGATTGCGCATCGCGGCAGGGTAGTAGGAAGGTGTCCAGGGCATTTCGGCTCGAATCTATCGCGCGCGCACGGCGACGGCTTGACTCGCGTCAACGCGCTTGCTCGGGGCGGCCAAACCCCTCGCCTCCTCTTGACACCCATCAAGCATCGCGCCTCCGGTCCGCCTAGCCTCGAGGCATGCTCCCCCCCGCTTCCGATCTCGACATCGTCTTCCACAATCGCCGCGGGAAGTTGCGCGCGGCGGCGTTCGGCCACGTGGGCCTGCTCGAGGCCTACTTCGACGGCGACCTCGACGTTGGCAGGCTTCGCGAAGCGCTCGCCCTCGGCATGGCGGGCGGCTTCGACCGCCCCAACGCGCTGGTCGGGCTGCGAAACGCCTGGCACGAGTGGCGCTTCTCCAACGCGAGCTGGGAGCGCGCGAAGCGAAATGCGCGGACGCACTATGGCCTCGGCGCCGATTTCTACCGCCTCTGGCTCGACGAGGCGCTGATGATGTACACGTGCGCCTACTGGAAGGAAGGCACGCGCACGCTCGAGCAGGCGCAGGTCGACAAGGTCGACCACGTGTGCCGCAAGCTGCGCCTCGCTCCCGGCGAGTCCGTGGCCGACATCGGCTGCGGCTTCGGCGGCTTCATGTTCCACGCGCAGCGCCATTTCGGCGCCCGCGTGACCGGCGTCAATACCACGCCCGAGCAGGTCGCGATGGTGCGCAGCCAGATCGCCGCGCGCGGACTCGGCGATTCGCTCAACGTGGTCGAGACCGACTTTCGCGACGCGTTCGCGGAACACGACAAGCTGGCCTCCATCGGCGTACTCGAGCACGCGGGGCGCGACCAGCTGCGCGAGGTGGTGCGGGCGCACGCGCGCTTCCTGAAGCCCGGCGGGCTGGGCCTGTTGCACTTCATCGGCCACGTGGGAGAGGCCCCGACGGAGTTCTTCATCCGCAGGTACGTCTTTCCCGGCGGCTGGATCCCGGCCATCACCGACGTGCTGGTGGCGATGGAGGAAGCGGGCCTCGAGGTTCTCGACGTCGAGAACCTGCGGCGCCACTACGCGCTTACGCTCGACGCCTGGGCGGAGCGCTTCGAGCGCAACTGGGAGCGCATCCACGCGCTGGACCCGCGGCGCTTCGACGAGCGCTTCCGGCGCGTCTGGCGCGCCTATCTCTACGGATGCGCGGAGATGTTCCGCTCGCCCGCGGGAAAGACGCACCTCTTCCAGATCGTGTTCTCGCGCGGCAACGCGACGCTCGAATCGTATCCCCGAACCCGCGACTTCCTCTACGCGGAGGAAGCGCGCGCCGCGCAGCCGCAAGGAAGCGCGCCCGCCTTGCGCGTCGTGCACGGCGAGGCTCGATGAACGCCTTGCTGGAAGCCCATGCGCTGCGGGCCGCGGACCTTGCGCGGCAAATCGGCGCCACGGGGCAGGTCGCGCTCGCCAAGAAGACCTCCAACCTCTTTCGCGACACGGTGCATCGCGGGCCCGGCCTCGACGCGGGCGCGCTGGACCACGTGCTCGAGATCGACGAGGCCGCACGGCTCGTCGATGCGGAGGGCATGGTGACCTACGAGGCACTCGCGGACGCGTGTCTCGCGCGCGGCGTGATGCCCGCGGTCGTGCCGCAGCTGAAGACCATCACGTTGGGCGGCGCGCTCGCCGGGGTGGGAATCGAGTCCTCGTCCCACCGTTACGGCCTGGTGCACGAATCGGTGACCGCGATCGAGGTTCTCACCGGCGATGGGCGGCTCCTCGTGTGCACGCCCGAGAACGAGCACGCCGATCTCTTCTTCGGCTTCCCCAATTCGTACGGCACCCTCGGATATGCGCTGCGCGTCACCGCGAAGACCGTTCCGGTGCGCCCGTACGTTCACCTCGAGCACCTCGTGTTCACCGATGCCCGCGGCTATTTCGACGCGGTCGAGCGCCACTGCGCCGACGACGACGCCGATTTCATCGACGGCACCATCTTCGCCGCGGACCGGCTTTGCCTCACTCTCGCGCGCTTCGCCGGCGAGGCTCCCTACACAAGCGACTATACGTACCGGAAGATCTACTACCGTTCCATCGGGGAACGCCGCGAGGACTGGCTCACGGTCCGCGACTACCTGTGGCGATGGGACACCGACTGGTTCTGGTGCTCGCGCAACCTCCTCGCGCAGCATCCCCTGGTTCGCCGGCTCTACGGGCGGGAGCGGCTGGGCTCGCGAACCTACACGAAGCTCATGCGCTGGAACAGCCGCGTCGGCCTCACGCGCGCGATCGACCGCCTGCGCGGGCTCCACGCCGAATCCGTCATCCAGGACGTCGACATTCCGATCGAGCGCGCCGCGGAGTTCCTCGCCTTTCTCGCGCGCGCGGTGGGCATCTGGCCCGTGTGGATGTGCCCGGTCGCGCCGCAAGCGAACGCGGGGCGCTTCGCGCTCTACCCGATGCGGCGCGGCGTGTACGTAAACTTCGGATTCTGGGACGTCATGCATACGCGCGAGCCGCGCGCGCCGGGCGAGCTCAATCGGCGCATCGAAGAGGCCGTGGCGCGCTTGGGCGGCATCAAGTCGCTCTACTCCGAAAGCTACTTCACGCCGGAGGAGTTCGGCCGCGCGTACGGCGGCGAAGCGTATCGCGCGCTCAAGGCCAAGTATGATGCGCGAGGAGCATTCCCCACGCTCTACGAAAAGTGCGTGCGCGGCTCCTCGGGCGCGCCATCCGCCTCTTAGCCGGATTCAGACGGCCAGCGGCTCGTGCCCCGCGCGGCACAGCGCGGGCAGGTGCTTCATCAGCTCGGCGATGGCCGCCTCGATCGCGAGTCCCCGGTTGAGGAGTCCGTCGAGGGCCAGGGTGATCGGCATCTCGACGCGGAGGCGTCGCGCGAGCGTCGCGACCGCTTCGACCGAGAACGCGCCCTCGGTCACCTCCTTGCGCTCGGCAAGCACCTCGGCGAGCGATCGTCCCTCGCCCAGCGCCACGCCGAGCGAGGTATTGCGTGACTGCAGGCTGTGGGCCGTGAGCATGAAGTCGCCCGCGCCCGCGAGCCCTAGAAAAGTCTCCGGCCGCGCGCCCTTCGCGATGCCAAGGCGCGCTGTCTCGGCCAGCCCCAGCGTGATGAGCGTCGCGCGCGCGTTTTCGCCCAGCTTGCGGGCGTGCACCACGCCGCTCGCGATCGAGATCACGTTCTTCATGGCGCCGGCGAGCGCGGTGCCCGCGACGTCGTCGGACAGGTGCACGCAAAAGCGCGGATTGGCGATGTCGCGCGCGAGCGATTCGCCCGCGGCCCACTCGCCGCACGCGAGGGCGACGCCGCATGGCAGGTCCGACGCGATCTCGCGCGCGAACGAGGGCCCCGAGAGCACGGCGATCACCGCGTCAGGAAGCATGTCGGCGAGGACTTCGGGCATGAGCTGGCCGCTTCCGCGCTCCACGCCCTTGGCGCAGCTCACGACGGGCAACCCGCGTGCGATCGCCGGGCGCAGCGCGCCCGCGATCGTGCGCATGTGCTGCGAGGGAACCGCCATGAGGACGAAGTCCGCGTCCCTGGCGGCCTCGGCGAGATCGCCGGTGGCGCGAATGCCGGGCGGCATTCGGGCTCCCGCCAGGAAAGCGGAATTCTCTGCCTTGCGATTGATCGCCTCGACCACTTCGGCTTCGCGCGCCCATAGGACCACGTCGTTGCCGGACCTGCGCACCACGCAGGCCATCGCAGTGCCGAAAGCGCCCCCGCCGATGATCGCGACTCTCTTCATTTGGCGATGCTAGCGGCGCGAATCGAGCCGGAGTTGATGAATATCAGAAGAGGCGCATCGACTGCGAATAGATTGAATTCACACGCCGCTTGGCGTAAGGAGGACTTTATGCAACGCTCGAAAAAGCTCTTCGCGATGCTCGGCGCCTCGGCGGCGCTCGCACTGGCCCTCTTCAGCACATCGCGCGCGCAGGCGCCGCAGCCCATCGAGGACGAGCTCGTCCTGATCACGCCCGTCGCCAAGACGCTCACCGATCCCGCGCTCGCGGACTTCGCGAAGTACGCGAAGGAGCGCTGGAACGTCACAGTCAAGACGAGCGCGCTCGCCGCGGGCACCCCGGTCGCCTATGGCCAGATCGTCGAGTGGAAGGGCCGCCCCAACGCGGACATCTTCTGGGGCGGCGAGAGCGCGCTCTTCGACAAGCTCGCCGAACAGGGCCTGCTCGCGAAGCTCGACCTGCCGAAGGCCGTCGCCGACTCGATCCCCGACAGCATCGGCAAGCCGAAGCCCATCGCGTTGAAGGACCCGAAGGGCTACTGGATCGGCACGGTGCTCGAGCCCTACGGCATCGTCTATCACCCGCGCCTCTACCAGCGCCTGGGCCTGCCGCCGCCGAAGGACCGGGACGACCTGTTGAATCCGAAGCTCAAGGGCAACGTGGCGCAATGCGCGCCGACGCGCTCGTCGAGCAGCCACGCCACCTATGAAGTCGTCCTGCAGCGCGACGGCGACGACAAGGGATGGGAGTTCCTGAGGCACCTGGGCGGCAATACGGGCATGTTCACCGCGCGCAGCCGCGATGTGCCGTCGGTAGTCGCCAAGGGCGAATTCGCCGCCGGCTTCGCGGTGCCGAGCTACATGGCGTTCGAGGACCGCCTCGCCGGCTTCGACCTCATGTTCGTGGCGCCGAAGACGGCGTGGATCACGCCCGAGCCCATGGCGATCCTCGCCGGCGCCGGGCACCCGAAGGCCGCGCGCGCCTTCGTGGAGTACCTGCTCTCCGAGCGCGGCCAGAAGGTCGCGATGGAGCGCGGCGTCTTTCCGATCACGCCCAAGTACAAGGTGCAAGGCGCACCGGGCTCGACCGCGGAGAAAGCCGTGGAATTCACCGGCGGCATCCGCTCCTACTTCGACGCGGACGTCAACAACATCTACGACGACGATGTCGCGCAAAAGCGCTACGAGGCCGTGAACGAGAAATACCGCAAGGAGATCGAGTCGGTCGCCGAGGAGCTGAAGAAGAAATACTGAGCGCGCCCTCCAGGTTCGAACCATGCGCATCGCGGTCAGGGACCTCTCGAAGCGATTCGGCTCCCTGGTGGTGGTGGAGCGCGCGTCCTTCGAGATCGCCGAAGGCGAGCTCTTCACCCTGCTGGGGCCCTCGGGCTGCGGCAAGACGACGCTGCTGCGGCTGATCGCCGGCTTCAACGCCCCCGACGCGGGCGAGGTGCTCTTCGACGACCGCAACGTGAACGACGTGCCGCCGCACCTGCGCGGCATCGGCATGGTGTTCCAGAACTACGCGCTGTGGCCGCACATGACGGTGAAGGAGAACGTCGCCTACGGGCTGAAGCTGCGCAAGACTCCGGGAGGCGAGATCGCGCGGCGCGTCGATTCCGTTCTCGAGAAGGTGAGGCTCGCCGGCCTCGGTGACCGCTACCCGGGACAGCTTTCCGGCGGGCAGCAGCAGCGGGTGGCGCTCGCGCGGGCGCTGGTGCTGAACCCCAAGATCCTCCTCCTCGACGAGCCGCTCTCCAACCTCGACGCCAAGGTGCGCGTCCAGGTGCGCGCGGAGATCCGCAAGCTGCAGAAGGAGCTTGGCATCACCACGGTGTACGTGACCCACGACCAGGAAGAGGCGCTCACGCTCTCCGACCGCATCGCGGTCTTCAACCAGGGGCGCGTCTTCCAGGTAGGCACGCCGCGCGAGCTTTACCAGCGGCCGGCGAACCGCTTCGTCGCCGATTTCATCGGCGTGAACAACCTCGTGGACGGCACGGTGCGCTCGATCGAAGCGTCGGGGGCGCAGGCCCTGGTCGATACGCCGGTGGGAGCCTTCCGCGCCGTGACCACCGGCGACCTGCGCGCCGGAAGCAAGTGCGTCGTCTGCGTGCGCCCGGAGAACGTGGACCTCGAGGAGGTGACCGCGGGCGAGAACGCGGTGCGCGGACGCATCGCCTTCGCGGCCTACCTCGGCAACACGCTTCGCTACGACGCGGACCTGGGCTCGGGCGTCACCTTCAAGGCCGACGACCGCGATCCGTGGCACCACGAGTTGCGCCCCATGGGGGCCGAGATCGAGCTGTCCTTCCCGATCGGCGCGACGCTCGCGATACCGGCATGAAGATGCCGCGGCTCACGCTCGCCACCGCCGGATTCGCGCTCATCTGGGCGTTCCTGATCCTGTTCGTCTTCTATCCGCTCACGCGCATCTTCTACGACGCTTTCACCAACGAGGCCGGCGCCTTCACCGCCGCCAACTTCGCCGGGTTCTTCACCGCCACGGACTACCTGCGCTCGCTGTGGAAGTCGCTCGCGCTGGGGCTCGCCGCGGTCGCGACCACCTCCGTCGTGGGCATCGCCGTCGCCTTCCTTCTCCTGCGCTACGACTTCCCCTGGCGCAACACCTTCTCCTACCTCACGATGCTGCCGATGATCCTGCCGCCGCTGGTGGGCGTGCTGGGGTTCGTGTTCATCCTGGGACGCGCCGGCACGGTGAACGTGATCCTGCAGGACTGGTTCGGCATGGGGAAGCCGATCAACTTCATGTACGGCGTGCACGGCGTGCTGCTGGTGGAGACCGTGCACCTCTTCCCGATGATGACGCTCTCCATCCTCGACGCCCTCTCGCGGGTCGATCCGCGGCTCGAGGAAGCGGCCGAGGGCATGGGCGCCACGGGATGGCAGCGCTTCAAGGACATCACGATGCCGCTCACGACGCCGGGCTACATCTCGGGCGCGCTGCTGGTGTTCATCTGGACCTTCGCCGACTTCGTCACGCCGCTCGTGCTGGGCGTGCAGGATCTCCTCGCCCCGCAGGCCTACCTCAACATCGTGCAGTTCGTGGACCGGCGCATCTTCCGCATGGGCATCGTGATCTCGGCCCTTCTCGTGCTGCTCGCCATCGTCTTCGTGCTGGCCGCGCGCCAATACGTCGCGATCAAGGACTACAGCTCGCTTTCCTATTCGAAGGTGGAGAGGAAGCAGCTCTCGCCCGCGAAGCGTTGGCTCGCGGTGGCGTTCCTCTCGCTCCTCCTGCTGGTCTCGTTCATCCCGCAGGTGGGCGTCCTCCTTGCCGCCGTGGGCCGCGGCTGGTCGCTCACGCCGGTCCCGGTCGAGTACACGATGGAGTTCTTCCGGCAGGTGAGCATCGAGACGCCCAAGTTCATCGTCAACTCTTTCCTGTATTGCGGCATCGCGGTGGCGATGTGCCTCGCGATCGGCGTGCCCATGGCATGGATCATGGGCCGCACGAAGGCGCCGGGCCGCGGCGCCATGGACGCGCTCACCACGCTCATGCTCGCGATCCCGGGGACGGCAGTCGGAATCGCCTTCGTGCGCGCCTTCAACTTCCCGCTGCCCTTCCTCGATATGACGCTCACCAGCACGTGGCTGATCCTGCCGCTCGTCCTCGCGGTGCGGCGGCTCCCCTACACGGTGCGCGGCAGCTACTCGTCGCTGATCCTCGTGCACAAGTCGATGGAGGAAGCCGCCGAGAACGTGGGCGCGACCAAGCTGCGCACCTTCAGGGACATTACGGTGCCGCTCGTGTGGAAGGGCATCTTCGTGGGCGCGCTCTTCTCCTTCATCACCTCGATCCAGGAAGCCTCCTCGACGATCTTCCTCACCACCGGCGGCCACGAGATGATCCCGTTCGGCATCTTCACCTTCTACATCGCGGGCTCGCAAAGCCAGGCGGCCGCGCTCGGCGTGATCCTCATCGCGCTCTGCGCGGCGAGCCTCTTCATCGTGAACCGCATCGCCGGCACGCGCGTGGGGGGCCTCTTCGGATGATGTCTCCCCTCGCCCTCCTCTTCGTGCTGATCGCCGCGGCGGTGGTCTACGACTTCGTGAACGGCTTCCAGG
>JADGRS010000105.1 GCA_017880705.1 Burkholderiales bacterium | reverse complement strand
CTCGCGGACCTGCAGGCGCGCCCGAGCCTTCTCGATCCGCTCTGGTATGCCGGCTCGTTCGCGTGGGGCCTCGCCTCGGGACTCGCGGGAGATCGATGGAGCCTCGGCTTTCTCGCCGAAACCGAAGCACAGGTCGAGAAGCATCTCGAGGGACATCTCGAGCGGCTTCCGGCCGACGATCGTTGCAGCCGCGAGATCGTCGCGCGAATGCGCGAGGACGAAAACCGTCACGGCGAGACCGGGCGCGCGCTCGGCGCCGCGGAGCTGCCCTACGCCGTCAGGCGCGCGATGGGCCTTGCGTCCAAGTTGATGACGCGCACCGCGTATTTCGTTTGACGCGCGTCATGCCTCGCGCACCTCGAAATCGAAGGTGATCTGCGCCATCGCGGCGAGCATGATCGTCGCCGAGCAGTACTTCTCCTTGGAAAGCCTGATGGCCCGCTCGACCTGCGGCGGCGCGAGCCCCTTGCCCGTCACGACGTAGTGCAGGTGGACTTTCGTGAAGACCTTCGGGTCCTCGGCGGCGCGCTCGGCCTCGAGCTCGACGACGCAATCGGTGATCGGCTGGCGCGCCTTGCGAAGGATGTGCACGACATCGATCGCGCTGCACGCTCCGGTGCCCATCAGGACGAGCTCCATCGGGCGGGCGCCGAGGTTCTTGCCGCCCACGTCCGGGGCGGCATCCACGACGACGGCATGGCCGCTTCCGCTTTCGGCGACGAACGTGATGCCTTCGACCAGCTTGATGCGCGCCTTCATTTCTTGGAGGGAACCGGGGAGGCGGAGTCGGGCGAAAATTCGAGCCATTTCTTCATCAGGTTCCAGCCCACGGCGAGGAGCGCGGGACCCACGAACAATCCGATGAACCCGAATGCGATTGCGCCTCCGAAGACGCCGAGGACAACCACCAGAAGCGACAGATTGCCGGCGCGGCTCATGAGGATCGGCTTCACTACGTTGTCGACGGAGCTGATGACGGCAACGCCGTAGATCACCATGAAGATCGACCAGCCGACCTCGTCGTGGAAGTAGAGCCACGCCGCGGCGCCGCCCCATACGAGCACCGGGCCCATCGGCACGACCGAAAGCACGAAAGTCACGGCGGCGAGAAGCAATGCGCCGGGCACGCCCGCGATGAGGAAGCCGATCAGCGCCACGGCGCCCTGGGCGACCGCGGTGCCGATGAGCCCGTAGATCACGCCCTTCACTGCGCTTTGCGCGGTACCGATGAGCGCGTTGCCATGCTCCCCCGCGATGCGCACCATTCCCTCCATGAGAAGGCGCCGCACCCGCTCGCCATCGCGATAGAAGAAGAACGCGACGAAGAGCGCGATGAGCAGCTGCACCAGACCCTCGCCGATGGCACGTCCCATTGCGAGAAGAAAGCCCTTGGCGGGCTCGGTGAAGCGCTTCGCCAGGTCGGCGAGCTCGGCACTGCCTTCCGTCAGCGCGCGCACATACGTCTCGAGCCACGGGCCGAGCGCGGGAAGGTCGCGCACGAATTGCGGCAGCTCGAACGACGACTTGCGATCGAGGAAGCCCCTGAAGAGCTCCACCGTCGCGGAAGAGTGCACGATGATGCTCTGCGCGGCGAGCGCGACCGGCACTACCATCGCGATTACCAGGACCAGGACGATGAGGATCGCCGCAAGCCACGCGCGTCCGCCCAACCGGTCGCGCAGCGCGACGAAGATCGGCCACGTCGAGAAGCAGAGGATCCCCGCGAAAAGGATGGCGCCGAGAAAGGGCTGCAGCACGAGGAAGCAGCCGACGACGAGCAGCGCGATCGCGGCGATGCGGGCGTATTGCTCGAACCGGCTCGACGCCATGGGGTTTCCGGGAAGGGACGGGGTAGGCAAGCTCGGATTCTAGCCGACCGCGCGTTTGACACAAAGTGATGATTTGCCTATAATTTCGGGTTCAGCAGTCCCCATAAAACAAGCCGGCCAACGTATCGGACCGCGTCTCGGCAACTCCGGCGCGGCCTTCACCCAGGGCCAGGCATGAAAGGAAAGCAATGAAGACCTTCTCGGCCAAGCCGGAAGAGATTCGTCGCGACTGGTTCGTCGTGGACGCCACGGATAAGATCCTGGGCCGTCTCGCGGCGGAAGTCTCGCGGCGCCTTCGCGGCAAGCACAAGCCTGAATTCACTCCCCACGTCGACACCGGCGACTACATTGTCGTCGTCAACGTTGAGAAGATCCGCGTGACGGGTGCCAAGGCGACGGACAAGAAGTACTACCGCCACTCGACGTATCCGGGCGGAATCTACGAGACGAATTTCACCAAGCTCCAGGCGCGCCATCCAGATCGCGTGCTGAAGCTCGCGGTGAAGGGCATGTTGCCCAAGGGACGCCTCGGCTACGCGATGATCAAGAAGCTGAAGATCTACGCGGGCCCCGCGCATCCGCACACGGCGCAGCAGCCCAAGAACCTCGAGATCTAAGGAGCCACACAATGATCGGCAAATACAATTACGGGACGGGCCGCCGCAAGAACGCCGTGGCGCGCGTCTTCATGAAGCCCGGCAAGGGCGACATCGTGGTGAACGACAAGCCCCTCGACGTGTTCTTCTCCCGCGAGACGGGACGCATGATCGTCCGCCAGCCCCTCGAGCTCACCAACCACGTGCAGACGTTCGACATCAAGGTGAACGTGTTCGGCGGCGGCGAGTCGGGGCAGGCGGGCGCGGTGCGCCACGGCATCACGCGGGCGCTGATCGAATACGATCCGACCCTGAAGCCCGCGCTCTCCAAGGCGGGGCTCGTCACGCGCGACGCGCGCGAAGTCGAGCGCAAGAAGGTCGGCCTTCACAAGGCGCGACGCCGCAAGCAGTTCTCGAAACGTTGAGGCTGGTGCTCGCTCGCTTGCTGGAGCTGTGACGAACAAAGCCGCCTCGAAGCGGCTTTGTCGTTCTGGGAATGGCTGTTGCGCGTAGCGCGCGCCTGGAAGGAATGATCGAATGATCAAGGTGGGAGTTGTAGGCGGGACCGGTTACACGGGCGTCGAGCTGCTGCGGCTTCTGGCGGCCCATGGTGACGTCGAAGTCGTCGCGATCACCTCGCGCGCCGAGGCGGGCGTGAAGGTCGCGGACCATTTTCCGTCGCTGCGCGGACACTACGATCTCGCGTTCACGGATCCCGTGGCCGCGCCGCTCAAGGGTTGCGATTGCGTGTTCTTCGCCACGCCCAACGGCGTCGCCATGAGCCAGGCCCGCATGCTGCTTGACGCGGGTTCGCGCGTCGTCGACTTCTCCGCGGATTTTCGCTTGAAGGATCGCGTGACGTGGGAGAAGTGGTACAAGGTGTCCCATGCGTCTCCGGAGCTTTTCTCCGAAGCAGTCTACGGATTGCCGGAGATCAACCGCGAGCGCATCCGCAAGGCGCGGCTCGTCGCGAATCCCGGATGCTATGCGACCGCGGTGCAGCTCGCATTGCTGCCGCTGGTCGAGACCGACCACGTCGACCACGCGCACCTGGTGGCCGACGGAAAGTCGGGCGTGAGCGGCGCGGGGCGGAAGGCCGAGGTCGACCTCCTGTTCGCCGAGGCTTCCGACAATTTCAAGGCGTACGCCGTGAAGGGCCATCGCCACCATCCCGAGATCGTCGAGAGCCTCACGAGCCTCGAGGGCGCGTCGGGACGCCATATCGGGCTCACCTTCGTGCCGCATCTCGTCCCGATGGTGCGCGGGATTCTCGCGACGATCTACGCGAGGATCACGTCCGAAGCCGATTTCCAGGCGATCTTCGAGAGGCGTTACGCGAAGGAGCCCTTTGTCGACGTGTTGCCCGCCGGATCGCTGCCGGAAACCCGCTGGGTGCGGGGCACCAATCAATGCAGCATTGCGCTTCACCGCCCTTTCGACGGCGACACGCTCGTGGTACTGGCCGTCGAGGACAATCTCGTGAAGGGCGCCGCGGGACAAGCGGTGCAGAACATGAACCTGATGTTCGGTCTTCCCGAGGTCCGCGGCCTCGAGCAGATCGCCGTGGTTCCGTGATGCGAGGCATCGGCCGCCGGCTGCGAAGCACGTTCGGGATCGGTTCGTCCCGGATGGCCATCCGCTCGCAGCTGGCGTGGTATTGGCGCTGGGTGCTCAACGTCCTCATGATGGTGGTGGTGGGCGGGGTCGTCTGGTGGCTCGTGCAGAACAGCTATCGCGTCACCGGGTTCGACATCGAGGAGGTGAGGCACCAGATCGCCGCTCTCACGGCGGAGAACGCGGTGATGAAGCACGATCTCGAGACGGCGAAGGCCACGCTTGCCGACCGCGACCGGCAGCTGCAGATCGAGAAGGCCGCGCAGGGCGAGCTCGCGCGTACGGTCGCGCAGCTGCAGGAGGAGAATGCGGGGCTGAAGGAGGACCTCGGGTTCCTGCGCAACATCATGTCCTCGGGGACCACTCCCGAGGGCCTCGGCATATCGAACCTCAAGATCGAACGCGACGGCAAGCCAAACGAGTTCCGCTACCGGATGCTTCTCACGCAGGGCGGCCAACGCAAGCAGGATTTCAAGGGCAAGGTCCAGATCGTGGCGCGTATCGCCAAGGATGGCGCGGCGAGCACCCTCACCTTCCCCGATCCGTCGGCCGGGGATGCGGCAGGCGTCTTCGAGTTTCGCTTCTACCAGAAGGTGGAGGGCCGCTTCGCGATTCCGGAGGGCGCGACCCTCAAGGGGGTCGACGTACGCGTTTTGGCGTTCCCCGGGGGACAGGTTAAAATGACCCGAACCGTAAATCAGCTGTAAGAGGAGGTTCGAATGTTCGGCAAGTCCAACAAGCCCAGCCCGATAGACAGCCTCATCGGCGGCGGAACGACAATCGAGGGCGACATCACCTTCACCGGCGGCCTCAGGATCGACGGCCACGTGAAGGGCAACGTCAAGGCGAGCGGAAATAAGCCCGGCACGCTGGTGATCTCGGAGCTTGCAAAAGTCGAAGGCGACATCGATGTAGCCCATGTGGTCATCAACGGAACCGTTGCGGGCCCGGTGAGGGGCGCCGAGTACGTCGAACTCCTCCCCAAGGCCCGTGTCACAGGAAATGTCTCGTACAAGTCCATCGAGATTCACGTCGGCGCGATCGTGATGGGCCAGTTGATCTACGAAAGCCCGCAGAAAAGCGACAAGGTCGTCGAGCTGAAGCCCGCGTCGGGCGCTTCCGACTGAATCGCACCACTGGAGAATCGCAATGAACGACATGTCCGCCACGATGCCCGATCCGCTCATCTTCACGGAGAGCGCGGCCAACAAGGTGAAGACCCTCATCGAGGAGGAAGGCAACAACGACCTGAAGTTGCGCGTGTTCGTGACCGGGGGCGGTTGCTCGGGCCTGCAGTACGGGTTCACGTTCGACGAGGTGACCAACGAGGACGACACGGTGATGTCGAAGAACGGCGTGAGCCTCCTCATCGACCCGATGAGCTACCAATACCTGATCGGCGCGGAGATCGATTACTCGGAAGGACTCGAGGGCGCGCAGTTCGTGATCAAGAATCCCAACGCGACCTCGACCTGCGGCTGCGGATCTTCCTTCAGCACCTGATATTCCTCGCCGCGGCGAGCGCCGCTTGCAGAGAGAGGGGAGCCGCGTGCTCCCCTTCGTCTTTCTCAGGCCGCGTAGATGGCGCCCAGGACTCGCGGTGCCCGTGCTCCGGTCGACGCCGTGAGATCCACCGGCTCGCGGCGCACGCACTTCATCGCGAGCCACGCGAAGGCCATCGATTCGACGTGCCCCACCGGCACGCCCAGCGCATCGGTGGGCGCAACGGGGCGCCCTCCAGCGAGCCTCGCGATCCGCGAGACCAGGGCGCCGTTGCGCGCGCCGCCGCCGGACAGGTAGATCTCGTCGGTGGCGGGGCAGAAGCGGTCGATGGCACCCACGATCGCGTGCGCGGTGAAATCCGTGAGCGTGGATTGCACGTCGGCCGGAGAATAGGCATCGGGCAACCGATCCTCGAGCCAGGCCAGACGGAAGAGCTCTCGCCCGGTGCTCTTGGGAGGAAGCGAATCGAGGAACGGCTCTTCGAGCAAGCGGCCGAGAAGGTTCGCGTCGGAGCGGCCCTGCGCAGCCCACTGGCCGTCTTCGTCGTAGTGCGCGCCGAGGTGCCGTCGAGCCCAGCCATCCAGGAGCACGTTGCCCGGCCCGCAATCGAAGCCGAGAGTCTTCCGCCCTGGATGCAGCCAGGTCACGTTGCTGATGCCACCGATGTTCACCACGGCGCGCGAATGCGAAGCGTCGCGGAACACGGCTTCGTGAAACGCCGGCACCAGCGGCGCGCCCTGGCCTCCCGCGGCCATGTCGCGCCTCCGAAAGTCGGCGACGACATCGATTCCCGTGCGTTCCGCGAGCCGCGCCGGATCGTTCAGCTGGATCGTGAAGCCGAGGTCGGGGCGATGACGCACGGTCTGGCCGTGGCATCCGATCGCGCGAATGTCCCTGCGCTCG
Organism: Burkholderiales bacterium; assembly: GCA_017880705.1. GTDB lineage: Bacteria > Pseudomonadota > Gammaproteobacteria > Burkholderiales > Usitatibacteraceae > Usitatibacter. The sequence goes on along the minus strand of JADGRS010000105.1, from coordinate 2,580 downwards.
ACGCCGGCTCCGGCGACCACGCCTTCGACGGCGCGCGCGTAAAGCTCGGCGAGTTCCATGGAGACCTTGCCGGCGAGCTCGAGCGAATCGCTTCCGGGCTCGCATAGCGCGAGAATCTCGTCGCGCAAAGACTCGGAGAAAGGCACCGTCGCGAAGGCGAGCGTTCGAGGCGAGCCCGACGAGAAATCTACGAGAGCGGCATCGGCGCCGTCGAGGCTCGTCCCCGACATCAATCCGACGAACAGCGCGCCCACGCTACTCGAAGCGAGCGGCCGAAGCGGTGCTCACGAGATCGATGGTCGCGCGCGCCCGGTCGGCAACTTCGAGGAACTTCGACTTGAGGCGCGCGGGCACGGGATCGGCCTTCGGAAGCGCGACGCGCAACGGATCCTGGTGAATTCCCGCGACCTTGAATTCGTAGTGCAGGTGAGGACCGGTCGCATAGCCCGTCATGCCGACGTATCCGACGACCTCGCCCTGCCGCACGCGCGCGCCCGCGCGGATCCCCGCGGCGAATGCCGACAGGTGGCCGTACAAGGTGGTGATGCCGCTGCCGTGCCTGATCTCGACGGCATTGCCGTAGCCGCCGCGCATGCCCGCGGACACGACTTGACCGTCGGCCGTCGCGAGGACCGGCGTGCCCCTGGGAGCCGCGAAGTCGACGCCCGTGTGCGCTCGCCAGTTGTTGAAGATCGGATGGAAACGAGCGCCGAATCCGGAGCTCACGCGCGAGAACTCCACGGGCGAGCGCAGAAACGCCTTGGCGCGATTGGCCCCGTCGAGCGAGTAGTAGCCGTCGAGCCCTTCGTCGTCGCGGAAAAGCACGGCCTCGTACGGCCTTCCGCCATTCACGAACTCGGCGGCGATGATGCGGCCGGGCGCGACGAGCTCGCCCGAGTCGTAGATCATCTCGTAGACGACGCTGAACCGATCTCCCCTGCGAAGATCCGTGTGGAAGTCGATGTCGGTGGCGAACACGCGGGCCAGCTGCATCGCGATCGCATCGGGAATTCCGGCGGCGTCGGTCGCGGCAAAGAGCGACGAGCGGATCGTCGCCGACTTGTACACCAAGCGCGGGGCTTCGCTCGCTGCGCGTTGCTGCGTGCGAAGCCCGTCGGCGGCGCGCGTGACCTCGAGCATCGTCGTTGGATTCATGAAGTAGCGAAGCGCGAGAAGCTCGCCATCCGCGCCGCGCTCGGCTTGAATCATCCGGCCCGGAACGAGCTGGCGGAAGATCATGCGGCCCTTGTCGTCGCGCTTCAGGAATTCGATCGACTTGGAATCGCTCACGCCGAGGCGATCGAAGAGTGCCGCAACGGTGTCTCCGCGAAGCACCCGCTCCTGGGAAACATAGCGTGGCGCCAATTCACCCGCGGGGACCGCTTCGGGCAGTTCGATGGGCTCGGCGGCGACCCGGATCTCGCCATCCGCCGGCGCGGTGCCGGGAGCGATGCCGAAGGCGGTTACGACCGCCAGGGGAGGCGTACAAACGATGAGGAGCGCGAGCGCGAGCCGCCGGGCGATGCCGAGTCGAAGAGGGCGCTGGGCTAGAATGTCGGCTTTTTGAGCGGTCATCGCTGCTGTGTCGGGCTAGTCGGGCAGAGCATATCAGAATCGAACTCCACAGGCCGCCAAAAATGGAATCAAATCAATGACTCAGTTGCAAGACTTACCCGTTATCCTGCGCGGCGTCGATGAGCTCATCGTGGAAGAGGACCTGCGCCGGAAACTCGCGCGGGGGAAGCCGCTGCGCGTCAAGGCCGGATTCGATCCGACGGCCCGGGACCTGCATCTCGGGCACACCGTCGTCCTGAACAAGATGCGGCAGTTCCAGGACCTCGGGCATCACGTGATGTTCCTGATCGGAGATTTCACCGGGATGATCGGTGATCCGAGCGGCCGCAACGCGACGCGCCCACCCCTCACGCCCGAGCAGATCGCCGAGAACGCGGATACGTACAAGGCCCAGGTCTTCAAGGTCCTCGATCCGGACAAGACCGAGATTCTCTTCAACTCGACCTGGTGCGAGCAGCTCGGCGCTTCGGGGATCATCAAGCTAGCCGGCAAGTACACGGTGGCGCGCATGCTCGAGCGCGACGATTTCTCCAAGCGCTTCGCGGAGCAGCGGCCGATCTCCATCCACGAGTTCCTCTATCCGCTGATGCAGGGCTACGATTCGGTCGCGATGAGGGCAGATGTCGAGCTTGGCGGCACCGACCAGAAATTCAACCTGCTGGTGGGCCGCGATCTGCAGAAGGATTATGGGCAGGAGCCGCAGGTGATCATCACCATGCCGCTCCTCGAGGGAATCAACAGCGTGGAGAAGATGTCGAACTCGCTCGGCAACTATGTCGGCATCGACGACCCGCCCGGCGAGATGTTCGCCAAGCTCATGTCGATTTCGGACGAGCGGATGTGGCGCTACATCGAGCTCCTGTCCTTCGAGTCGATCGCCACAATCTCGGGGTGGAAGGCATCGGTCGAGCGCGGCTCCAACCCCCGAGACGTCAAGGTCGGATTCGCGCAGGAGATCGTCGCCCGCTTCCATGATCGCGCTGCCGCTGGAGCCGCGCTAGAGCA